>JACQVA010000098.1 GCA_016210005.1 Deltaproteobacteria bacterium
CAGCCACTCTCTGCGAAGCAGTCGTCGATAAAAGGGGGGGACCGTGAGGGGTATCTACGTATCTCTGGCGTGTCTGTTGCTCTCTGCATGTGGGGCGGTTGGGGGTTCGAGCAATTCGGTCGCCGTAGCTACCCCCACCCCGGGCGATACCACCGATACCGTTCCTGCGGTCGGCACGGGTGGTCCGAGCGGCACGACGACCACCACCACTACGATACCCGCAGCCCCGGCGATGAGCGGTGTCGCCGCGTCGGGAATGCCGCTTAGCGGGGCAACGGTCAACGTCCTGTGCGCGACAGGGGGTACCCGAACGGCGACTACCGATGGCGTCGGCTGGTATTCCGTCGATATCACGGGATGCACCGGACCCTATGTGGCCGCGGTATCCGGAACCACGGGTGCTACGCAGGATACGCTGATCTCGCTGAATCCGGCCGTCGGCCCATCTTTCCTTCTGACCAACATCAATCCGGTCACCCACGCTATTGCCGCGCTGGTGGCGAGTACCGGCAATCCATTCGACCTGGTCGCCGATTTCGCGAGCGAGAAATCCGGCATCACTTCGAGTGCCGTTTCAGATGCCAAGACGGCGATGACGACTGCGCTTGCGAACGTGATGACCGCGGCCGGCGTTGCCTCGGAGCTATTCGACCCGTTGAGCACTTCGTTCTATGCGAACGGGACCGGCTGGGATCGGGTGCTGGACAACGTCAAGATCGAGGTGACGCCGGCGGGCATCGCGATGACCAACATCTCAGCGGCTAAGATCGACGACATGGCCGCCATAGCGAACGGAAGCGCTGCGCCGGACGTACCCGCGGGTTCCCAGATCGTCTTCAACAGGAGCAATTACAAGACTGCACTTAGCGCGCAAATGACGGGCAGCGCCGACGATCTGCGCGCGATCGACCCCGCACGAGACGCGCTCAACGATCCATTCGGTCCCCCGCCGACTCCGGGCAGCGCCCCCGTCGAAACTTCGCTGCGCGCAGCCTTGAACGCCTGCTTCGCGCTTCCGGCGGCGCAGCGCGGTACTTTCGCCGCCCCGGCCTCGGCCTGCGCCGATCTTGCCGCGAGCGATTACCTGAACGACGGCAAGACGGGCGCGCAGGAGTTCGACCCCTTGCTTGCCGATCCGAAGATGGACGGAGCCAAGTTCAACAAAGTGGATGTACTGCGTCTCTTCACCTCGCAGCGGGCGCTGGTGGCTTTGAGCGCAGCGCGCACCGACGGCGTCGTGATTTCCTGGCGCAGCGTCAGGGAGAATTCCGCTGCAACCGGCAACACCTGGAAGCTGCGTGGCAACCAGCGGCCGTACTTCATGTACGTTAACGGAGTGGCCGAGCGGCGCATTCAGTTGCCGCGGGCGGACGCCACGCCAAGCGCATACACGAGCGGTCTCAACCTGTATTTCGATTCCGCTGCGGGAGGCGCGAACGACGCAACGCCGGGGACTGCGACCGGGGTGAGCTACGTGCTGGTGAAAGGTCCCGGGCTGCCGAGTGCCGGCCAGATCCTGCGCCCTGGGCCAGCCGGCTGCGGCGAATCGTTCGTTCTCGCTGCCAGTCCGCCGCCGGCGCCGTTGGCCGCAACTCAACCTTGCACGAGCTATCTGAAACTGGCGAGCAGGGCAGTGGCGAGTGGCGCATCCGATCCGAACGCAGGTTCGTTTGGCAGCGCGCCTGACTTCGCACCGGCTGCGGTGTCGGACGGCGAAATTGTTTCGACCATGCAGCCGATGGCCGCTTACACTTTCGAAGTGCATCGGACCGATGGCACGCTTATCACCTTCGTCGAGCGCCTGCGCGGTCGGCCGCCGACGCGCCAGGAAATGGGCAGCGTGGGCTGGAATGTGCTCTCGGACGCGACGCAGGCGTCGATGGTAGGGGGGAGTTCGCAATCATTCGGCGGCGGCAATTTCACCGTCGCCTGGGTTCCGCAGGCCAATACGCCGCCGGTGACGAATGTTCTGGTGCAGATCAAGACCGACTCGGCGAGCGCCGTATTGCAGGACAAGCAAGACGTCGCTCCCGGCGCCAGCACCGCCACGCTGACCAACGGCGGAGCGGGACTGACTGCAGCCAGCGGCGCAACCGGCGGGTATCAGTTCGTGCAGCTTGGATCGCGAACTCACAGTGACATGCAGATTCTCTCGAGCTGGAAGTATTAAAAATCGTCCCGCGTGGGATGGGCGGGTGGTTCAGTCACCCATTATGGGATGCGCATATCCGAAACTCACATGAACGTGGGATAGGCAAGAGGGTACGTGAATCCTACTATTGAACCTGCTTTGCAGACCGCTGCGCTGTCTGCTATCCAGGGAGAATAGAGATGCGGCCTATGTCTGGCTTGACCTTTGGAAGAGCATCGGCGTTCTTGGTCATTGCGCTTGCCGCCTGCGGCGGTGGCGGCGGCAGTCCCGGACCTGCCGGGTTCATTCCGAGAGTGATGCAGGGCACTGCCGCCACCGGCGCGCCCATTGTCAATGCGGCGGTCACCGTCTTCTGCGGCTCGGGCGAGAAAAAGACCACTACTACCGGGAGCGACGGCTCCTACGGTGTGGACGTCACGG
>JACQVA010000099.1 GCA_016210005.1 Deltaproteobacteria bacterium
CCTTTCGGCCATGGGCCTCCCCTCGGCCTGACAGTACACAGTACTGTCAGACTGGTGAGGATTTGCCCGGTCGGCTGCACGTTACCCACAGATTTGTCGCACACCCTTACCCTGGGAGCAACTCCGTTCCGCTTGACGCTACACGCAGCTCTAGGTTATTTGCGGCCAGTCTGGGGATTGGCCGCAGGTGAGAGACACGCTGGTAGGCTGTGGGCGCAGATGCCCTGCCACGACCCGTGCATGCGTTGAAACGGGTTCGGGCTGATGCGGCGCAGGTAGGCGGGTAAGATGATTCGCCGATTAACATACACCGTACTCACCGTCGGCTTGGTAGGCCTGTGCGGACTGTTCGCGCTGCGCCTACTCGGCGAAGGAACGTCGTCGCTGCCGGCCGCGTCCGCGCCGGAGGGTATACGCGGCTCGTGCGAAGACGGCCTGGGCCAGGCGCGTGAGCTGACCAAGAACGGCGGCGCTGAGCGCTCCTATCAAGCCTATCTCTGGCTCATCGGCCAGTGCGCCGATTCGCCCGTCCTGCCCGATATCCTGCTCGAGGCAGGCTCGCTCTTCGGCCACTTACTGGAACAGCCGGGGCAAGCACGCCGGGTGTACGAGGAATTCCTGCTGCGGTTTCCCACCCATCCGCAGGCGGACGATGCGATCTTCCACCTGGCGCGGCTCGAGATCGACGCCGGCGATTACACCCAGGCGGTGTCGCACTTGACCACGCTGGCGCAGCACTATCCCGGCAGTGAGCACCAAGAGAGCGCCAAATTCTTGGCCACTAAGGCGGCTGAAATGCTGGCGGCTGACCGCCGCCGCCTGCACACGCTCCCCGGACAGCTAGCGGCACTCATCCCTAACAACCTGCTCTCCCTGCTGGCGGTGGTGGCGGCGCTGGGCCCATCGATCATTCAGGCCGCCAGTAAGGCCCAGGCGAACGGCGGCGAGGGTCAAAAGCGGCGGCGTTGGATGATGCCGGTGGTCATCATTGTATTGACCCTGCTCAATTACGCGATCAACAACATCGAATCGCGCCAGCGCAACGCTGCCCTAATGGAAAAGCTCGATCGCCTGGTGACAGGAGTCAAGAGCCATGACCAGCGCTAGCCGCCAGAGCGTCGCCACCGGCCGGTGGCGGCTCCACGCCCTGACTGCACTTGCCTTGATCGCGCTCAGTGGCTGCCGGCCTCACGTCTCCGATTGTGTCGCCCCGGCTGACGATTCGGCGCGATTGTACCTCGACGCGATGGACAGTTTGGAACGTTCGGAGTTGGACGCGGTCGAGCGCAGTCTCGATCGCCTGCTACACTGCCAGCCGGATTTTCACGCCGCTGTGTCAGCCCGGGCGCTGGCGCTGGCCCTGCGCGCTCGAGCAGCCGGCGACCCGAGCCAGCGCGCTGCCTATCAGCAGCGTGCCCGCGCCGAGCTGGCCGCCGGTGAAGCCCGCGTGCGCAATGCAACCGAACGGTTCCTGCACGGCGTTACCGCAATCCGCACGCTCACAGTGCTGCAAGACTCGCAGTGGCTGGCAAGTGCCAGCGAGGCCTACGAGGCCACGCGCGCGCTTTCCCCGGAGGAGCCGAGCCTGCTCTACTACCGCGAGCGCGAGGCGCTCCCCTACTTCATGGCCGAGGCCCTGGCAGCCGCCGGTGAGTACGAGAAAGCTCGCGCCTTGTATGCCGAAGTGTTCGCACGGCACGGGGTCGGGCGCTGGAACGGACAAGCGGAAGCGGCGTGGCGGCGCACGGATAAGATCGTGCGCGCCACCGGCGGCATCACGCCGCACGGCCTCGGCCGCAAGATCGCCGCGCAGCCCTCGCTCAGCCGAGCGCAGTTGGCCGCGGTGCTGGTCGAGGAGCTGGAGCTGGGCAAGATCCTCGACGAACGCGTTGGTACAGCGCGTGGCACTCGGCGCGCTGCGCCGGCCGACGTGCGCGAGCATCCCTATCGGGACCAGATCGTCACCGTGCTGGGGTGGGAGGTGCGCGGGATCGAATTGGTTTACGACGCCGCAGCCCAGGCTTACCTGTTTCAACCCGAGGCGGCGGTGCGGCGCAAGGAGCTGGCGATCGTGCTCGAAGATCTTCTCATTCGCATCACCGGCGACCAGAGCATCGCCCGGGCGTTTGTCGGCCAAGAGCAGCCCCTGTTCAGCGATGTGCAACCGACCGCAGCCTGGTACAACGCCTGCGCGACCGCGGTCTCCCGCGGTTTGTTGGAAGGTGACCTGCGCGGGGCTTTTCGGCCCGACGACGAGGTTGAGGGCGCCGATGCGCTGCTGGCGTTGCGCGCGCTCGGCCAGAAGATAACCCGCAAGTGACGGGTGAAGAAGGGGGTACACGATGAAGACGCGATTGCTGTCGATTCTCGCGCTGGCTCTGTCGGCGGTGGCCGTGCGCGCGGTTTCCGAAGGTCCGCCTGTTCCCAAGGAGGTACGGGAAGTGGCGCAGGTGTTCACCGAACGCATGATGGTGGTGAAGGGTGAAGGTGCGGCGCCGTCGGATCGGCCGTTGGGGGGCGGGCAAAAGCGGCTGCTGGCACAACGCGCCGCCAAGGTGGTGGCGCTGCGCGAATTAGCGGAAACGCTGGCCGGCGTACGCGTTGCCGGCGACACCAGCGTCCAAGATGCCGCCGCCCGTAGTGATCAGATTCGCACGGCGGTGGATGGCATGGTGAAGGGGGCCGAGACGGTTTACGAAGGTTACGACGAGCGCGCTGAGATCGCCACGGTCTACCTGCGGCTCAATCTCGACGGCCCGAACGGAGTGACCGGAAACCTGCTTCCCAAGATCGTCGAGCAACGAGCGGTCGAGGTGCCGGCGGCCCCGGTCTACGCGCCGCCGGTTCCGGCAGCACCCGCGCCGCCGGCTGCGGTCGAGGTGGCCGACGGGTTGATCATCGACGCGACCGGTAAGAATTTCCGCCCGGCGCTGATCAATCGCATCGTGGCGAGCAACGGCTCGGTGCTATTCGAGCCCAGCAAGATCGCCCCCGAGGTCCTGGCCAAAAGGGGTTGCGGCGATTACACCAGCGATCTCGGCAAGGCCAAAGCGATCCTGGCCAATCATGGGGCCAAGAACCCGATCGTAGTGGTGGCCACGGGGGTGGTGCGCTCGACCGACGCGCAGGTCTCCGAGTCCGATGCCGCCGCCATCTTCACCAACAACGGCAAGAGCAACTTCCTGGAATCCGCCAAGGTCGTCTTCGTCCTGTAGGTGACCCGTGCTGCTCGCCCGCTGCATCCCGACCGCGGCTGCGCTGCTGGCGCTGGCAGCGGCGGCGTGGGCCGGAACCACGGTGGAAGCCACCGGTGAGGCGGCGATCGTACAAGACGACGTGCCCTCGGCCCGCCTCGAAGCCATCGCTCGGGCCCGCTGGCAGGCGGTCGAGAAAGTAGTGGGGGTCGAAATCAAGTCGTCGAGCTTCGTCAACAACTTCGTTCTGCTCGACGACGCGGTGATCAAGCGCGCCAACGGCGTGATTACGCAGTCGCAGCTGCTCTCCGAGGCGCGCAGCGGTGAGCTCTACAACGTGCGCTTGCGCGCCACGGTCGAGCCCGCCCCGGCGCGCTCGGCCCTTTCCGCCATCGCCCGCAACCGCGCCATCGCCGTGTTCCTCCCGACGCGCTTTCCCGACGCCAGCCTGCGCGACAGCCATGCGCTGGCCGAAGCCATCATCAGCCGGCTGACGCGCGACGGTTACGAGGTGGTCGATCTCGCCGACCGCAAGGCGGGCATTAGCCACAAGGAGCTGGAGGCAGCGATACAGCGCGACGACTACGCCAGCATGCGCTCGGTGCTCTATCGCTTCCTGACCAACGTGCTGCTGGTGGGCACGGTGGAGTTCGTCCACACCGGCAAGCGCGGCGACGACAGCGGCTTCGGCCGTTTGGCCTTCGAGATCGTAACCGCGCACGTTACCTACCGCGTCGTCGGCGGTGACGACGCCGGGCTGCGAAAGATTCTGGCCAGCGGCCACGAGACCGACAAAGGCGGCGGCTCCAGTGTTACCCAGGCCACGCAGCGAGCGATGGAGGAACTGGCAAAGTCGGCGAGCGTGAAGATTACCGACGAGATCCGCCGCAACGTGCGCGGCAGTGGCCGCGTGCGGGTGGCGGTAGAGGGGGTGACCTCGCTCGGCAGCGACCAGGCGGTGCGCGAAACCTTGCAGGCGATTGCCTGGGTGGGTGGCGTCGAGGGTGTGCGCCTGGGCGAATACCTCGTCGAGTACCCCGAGCGCCCGCTGTATCTGGCGGCCAGCCTGGATCACAAGCCAGGATTCCGCGTCACTGATTTTACCCCGTCATCGGTCAGCGCCCGCTATCAGGCGCCTTGAGGGAGAAGTGGCGCGCCCAGACCCGCAGCCAGAGGAGCCCGGCGCCGCAGGTTGGGCCGGTGCGCCAGCGCTGGCCACGCACCGAGCGCGAAGCGCGGCGCAGGGGCGAAAAGCCGGCCGGGGCCGCGCCGGTGGGGTTGCCGGCGGCCCATTGCCGGTTGTGCTTGTCCTGCGGCTGGCATTGTTGGCGGCGATGCTGGTAGCGGGCGCGGCGCGCGCCGGTGCGCAGAGCTTCAGCTCGACCTTCGTGGCCCGCTGGAACTTGAGTCACGGGAAGTACTTGGTCGATATCGGGCAGTACCTCGAGGCGATGGAGGCTTTTGACACCGCGATCGAGATGGCCAGTGCGGTCGAAGTTCGCACCGAGGCCTGGCTGCAGAAGGCCGCCGTGCTATCGCTCTTCCTCGATGCTCCGGAAGACGCCATTCGCCTTTACGATGAGCTGGTGGCGCAATATCCGAGTAGCAGTGATGCCGAGGCGGCCCTGTTTCGCGCTGCCATGGTGCTGTTCGACCGCGGCCAGTACCAACGTGCCGCCCAGTACTTCGAGCGCTACCTCAAGCGCTATCCGCAAGGCCAATCGCGCGCCAGCGCCGAGTTCTTGTTGCAGCAAAGCCGCACCAAGGTGGCGGTAACGCCGCCGCCGGCAGTGGCGCCGCCGTCGATCACCGAGGTGCGGGTGCGTGTATTGAAAGGGCACAGCAACGTGCGGATCGACTCGGACGGCGGGCTGGTGCTGACGCCGCCGACCGCCGGTAGTCCGGCCGGCCGGGTCGTCGATCTCTCGGTGCGCAGCGGGCTCGTGAGCGTCGGCGGCCGGGCCGGTGTGCAGGAAGTCACCATCAGTGGTTCAGACCCCAGCAAGCCGCTCGCCGTTCGCGCCGGCCGCACCACCCGCCACTACCACGGCCGCCTGAGCGTGCGCTGCGCCGGCAACGTGCTGCTGCTCGTCAACCACGCGGGGATCGAGGAGTACTTGTACGGCGTCGTCACCAAGGAATCGGGGGCGTCGTGGCCGGCGGAGGCGTTGAAGGCACAGGCCATCGCCTCGCGCAGCTACGCCCTCTATCAGGCGCAGCACCGCCGGGAGCGCGACTACGACATGGTGGACGACGAGGGCTCCCAGGTCTACGGCGGAGTCGAGGGCGAAACCAAGGCCAGTAGGCGCGCCGTTGACGATACCCGCGCCCAGGCGCTGGCTCACGGGGGGCGGCCGATCTACGCCATGTTCACCGCCAACGCCGGCTGGCATACCGGTGATCCCAAGATCATTTTCAATCAGCCGTTGCCGTATCTGGTTGCGACGCCGGACCCCTACAGCCCGGAAGAGCAACTGGGGCGGTGGACGCGCCGGCATAGCGCCGCCGAGGTCCGCCGCGCCCTTGCCGAAGTGCTGCGCGAGCCGCTGGGGGAGATCCGTGACATCCGGCCGGTCCTGACCTGCCCGTCCGGGCGTATCGTTCGAGTCGCGATCGTGGACGATCGCGGCGCCCACGAGATGCGCACCCGCCCGACCCTCGGCCGGGCTTTGAACCTGCCCGACATCCTGCTCAACGTGCGGCGCGAAGGCGATCACTTCGTCTTTGCCGGCGGCGGCTTCGGCCACGGCGTCGGCTTGTCGCAATGGGGCGCCAAGAACATGGCCGACAAGGGTTTCAGCGCCAAGGACATTCTTGCCTTCTATTACCGCGGGGCCGAGATCCGGACCTTCGAGTAGCGCCATACTGGAGCCGTCGCTCGGTTCCGAAGGGCTGTGGGCCGGTAGCCACGGGCGCCGCCGCACCACGGCTTCGCCTCAATGCCAGCATTGACCCGAATCATGTTTCTTGCCAGTGTGGGTCATCGGCAAACAAACGTTCGTTTGGATATTGCAACTACGGGTTATGATTCGGATCAAGGGAGGGCAATGTGTACGTTGACTTAGCCCCTCAGCAACGGGCGTTGCAGGCCGAGTTGCGGCAGTACTTCACCAGCATTCTCACCCCCGAGCTACAAACCGAACTTCACGGCAGCGAGGGTGGTGGACCGCTCTACAAGCAGGCGATCAAGAAGATGGGCGCCGATGGCTGGCTCGGCATCGGTTGGCCCAAGGAGTACGGCGGCCAGGGCCGGTCGCCGATCGAGCAGTTCATTTTCTTCGACGAAGGCGAGCGCGCGGGTATTCCGATTCCGTTCCTCACCCTCAACACCGTCGGCCCGACCATCATGAAGTTCGGCACTGACGCGCAGAAGCAGCAATTCCTCCCTGCCATCCTGCGCGGTGAAGTGTACTTTGCGATCGGCTACTCCGAGCCGAGCGCCGGCACCGACCTGGCGGCGCTGCGCACGCGCGCGGTGCGCGACGGCGACGACTACGTCATCAACGGCAACAAGGTGTTCACCAGCCTGGCCGATTACGCCGATTACATCTGGCTGGCGGCGCGCACCGACCCCAACGCGCCCAAGCACAAGGGCATTTCGATCTTCCTGGTGCCGGCTTCCGCGCCCGGGGTGAAGATAACGCCAATCTGGACGGTGAGCGGCTTGAAGACCAACGCGACCTACTACGAGGACGTGCGTGTGCCGGCCTCCAGTTTAGTCGGTGCTGAGAACCTGGGCTGGCGCCTGATCACCAATCAGCTCAACTTCGAGCGCATCGCGCTGACGACGCCCGGCCCGCTGGAACGGCTGCTCAATGACGTACGCCGCTGGACCCAGGCCACGAAGCTGCCCGACGGCCGCCGCGTCATCGACCAAGAGTGGGTGCAGGTGAACCTCGCCCGGGTGCGCGCCAAGCTGGAGTTCCTGCGCCTGATGAACTGGAAGGTGGCCTGGGCGCTGACGCAGCGGGCGGTGAATCCGGCCGATTCCTCGGCCGTGAAGGTCTTTGCCACCGAGTTCTTTATCGAGGCCTACCGGCGCTTGAGCGAAGTGATCGGACAACGCGCCACGCTGAGAGGTGACTCGGCCGACGCAGTGCTGCGCGGCCGCATCGAGTACTTGTCGCGCGCGGCGACCATCCTGACCTTCGGCGGCGGCACCAACGAGATCCAGCGCGACCTGATTGCCATGTTGGGCCTCGGCATGCCGAGTGCGACCCGATGAGCGACGACAAAGCGAGGACACACCGTGAGTGAGACTGAAACCGCGAAGCCCTCAACCGACAAGGCGGCCTTGCTGCAGCGGCTGCGTACCTACGTCGGCCGTGAGGCCGGCCCGGCGTTTACGGCGCGTGATCCGGTGAATCAGCCGATGATCCGCCACTGGTGCGACGCCGTCGGCGACACCAACCCGGTGTACACTGACCCCGAGTTTGCCGCACGCTCGATCCACAAGGGTATCGTCGCGCCGCCGACGATGATGCAGGCGTGGACCATGCGCGGCCTGATGCCGCCGCCGAAGGAACCCGACACGCTGAATCAACTGCTCGGCATCCTTGCCGAAGCGAGCTTCACCTCGGTGGTCGCTACCAACTGCGAGCAGGAATATGTGCGCTACGTGCGCCCCGGCGACCTGCTCACGGCAACCACGATCATCGAGGAGGTGTCCGAAGAGAAGCAAACCGCGCTCGGTGCCGGCCACTTCGTCTCGATTCCGACCACGTTCCGCGATCAGCAGGGCGAGGTTGTCGGAAAGATGCAGTTCCGGATTCTATTGTTCCGCCCGGCCCAAGCCGCCGCGGCGCCCGCAGCCGAAGGCGGCGCGCCGGCCAAACCCCGCCGGCCACGGCCGGTCATCTGCCCGGACAACGCCTTCTTCTGGGACGGCGTCAAGCGTAAGGAGCTGCTCATCCAGCGCTGCACCGGCTGCGGCGCGCTACGCCATCCGCCGCGGCCGATGTGCCCGTCGTGCCAGTCGCTGGCGTGGGACGCCGTCAAGGCCAGCGGCCGCGGCACGGTGTACAGCTTTGTGGTGATTCATCACCCACCGTTCCCACCGTTCGACTACCCTCACGTAGTGGCGGTCGTAGACTTGGCAGAGGGCACGCGCCTGGTGGCGAACCTGATCGGCATCGATCCCAAAGCCGTCACCATCGGCATGCCGGTGCAGGTCGACTTCGTGGCGGTCGATGAAGAGCTGACCCTGCCGCAATTCCGGCCGGCAGCCTGAGGCAGCCCATGGATTTTTCGTTCACTGAAGACCAGAACGCCTTGCGTGATCTCGCGCGCAAGATCCTGGAAGATCACGTCACTCACGACCGCCTCAAGCAAGTCGAGGCGCAGCCGGATTGGTTCGATCGCGCTGTCTGGGGTGAGCTGGCGAAGGCCAATCTCCTTGGTGTCTCGTTGCCGGAAGATGCCGGCGGCAGCGGTCTCGGCCTGATCGAGCTTTGCGTCCTGCTCGCCGAAGTGGGCCGCGTGGTCGCGGCGATTCCTGCGCTGCCGGCGCTGGTATTGGGTGCGCTGCCGATTGCCGAGTTCGGCACCGCCGAGCAGCGGCAGCGCTACCTGCCGGGCGTGGCCAACGGCACCAGCCTGCTGACCGCGGCGTTGATCGAGGTCGATAACGAAGAGCCGGCACGGCCGCTGGTGACGGCGAAGCGCGACGGTGCTAACTGGCGGCTCGACGGCATCAAGACTTGCGTGCCGGCGGCCCACTTGGCCGAGCGCCTCCTCGTGCCGGCCCGGACCGGCGAGCGCACCGCCGGCATGTTTCTGGTCGACCCGCGGGCTGCGGGCGTCGAGCTGACCCGGCAGCAGGCCACCAATCACGAGCCGCAATGCCGCATGACCCTCTCAGGCGCGCTCGTCACCGGTGGTGATGTGCTGGGCGATCCGACCGGCGGCGCCGCGATCGCCGACTGGACGGTCGCGCGCGCGCTGCTCGGGTTGTGCGCGCTACAGGCGGGCGTGACCGAGCGTGCGGTGCAGATGACCGCCGACTACACCAAGACGCGCGAGCAGTTCGGCCGGCCGATCGGCTCGTTTCAGGCCGTCGCCCACCGGGCGGCTGACATGTACATCGACGCCGAGGCTATCAGACTGACGATGTGGCAAGCGGCCTGGCGCTTGGCGGCGGGGCTCCCCGCCGCGGAGGAATTGGCGATCGCCAAGTTCTGGGCGGCAGAGGCGGGCCACCGCGTCGTCTACGCCGCGCAGCATCTCCATGGCGGCATCGGCGTCGACATCGATTATCCCATCCACCGTTACCTGCTGTGGGCGAAGGCGATCGAGCTCACGCTCGGCGGCGCCACGGCGCAGCTGCTGCGCCTGGGCGCCGCGATGGCGCAGGCGGCCTGAGCACGGAGTACCTATGACAGCACCTCGACTGACAACTTTACGCTTCAACCAGGTGAAGGTGGGCGACAAGCTGCCGGAGCTGAGCGTCGAACTGACCCCGACGGTTATCGTCGCGACGGCGATCGCTTCGCGCGATTACCAGGACGTCCACCACGACTACCACATGGCGCGCAAGCGCGGCGTGCCGGAAATCTTCATGAACATCCTCAGCACCAACGGCTTCGTCGGCCGCTTCATCACCGATTGGGCCGGACCGGAAGCGATCTTGAAAAAGGTCGGCATCAAGCTCGGCGCCCCGAATTTCGCCGGCGACACGATGAAGATGAGCGGCAGCGTCACCGCCAAGCACGACGCAGAGAAGGTGGTCGAGGTGGAGGTCGTGGGCAAGAACAGTTACGGAAACCACGTCACCGGCACGGTCCGCGTGATGCTGCCGGAGGCGTAAGCCATGCGCACGATCAAGGATCAAGCCGCCATCGTCGGCATCGGCGCTACCGACTTCTCGAAGAACTCCGGCCGCTCGGACCTGCGGCTGGCAGCCGAATGCGTCAAGGCCGCCCTCGACGACTGCGGGCTCAAGCCCAGCGAGGTCGACGGCATGACCACTTTCTCGCTCGACTTCAGCGACGAGATCGAAGTCGCGCGCAGCGTCGGCATCGGCAACCTCAAGCTGTTCAGCCGCGTGCCCCACGGCGGCGGCGCGGCTACCTCGCTGATGCACCAGGCGGCGATGGCAATCGCCACCGGCATTTGCGACGTGGTGGTCTGCTACCGCGCGCTCAACGGGCGCTCGGGCCAGCGCTATAGCGAAGGCGTCGCCGGCGGGGTTGCCACCTCGGACCTGATCCACTGGGGCTGGTACATGCCCTACGGCCTGTTCACGCCTGCCAGTTGGGTAGCGATGTTCACTCAGCGTTACAATCATCAGTACGGCCTGAGCAGCGAGGACCTCGGCCGGGTGGCGGTGTCGACGCGCACTTACGCCGTCAACAACCCGGCAGCGTTCTTCTACGGCAAGCCGCTGACGTTGGCGGAGCACCAGGCGTCGCGCTGGATCGTCGAGCCGCTACACCTGTTCGACTGCTGCCAGGAAACCGACGGCGGCTGTGCCGTGGTGATCACCACCCCCGAGCGGGCGCGAGACTTGAAGCAGCCGCCGGCCATCATCCGCGGCGTGTCGCAGGGCGCCGGCCCGGATCAGGAGGTGATGACCAGCTTCTACCGGCCCGACATTGCCGCCCTGCCCGAGATGGATCTGGTCGCCGAGCAGGTGTACGCGCAGTCCGGACTCGGCGCGAAGGACATCGACGCGGCGGTCATTTACGACGCCTTCAGCCCAATCGTGCTGTGGCAGCTGGAGTCGTTCGGCTTCTGCAAAGTCGGCGAGGCCAAGGACTTCGTCAAGGACGGCAACCTCGACATCGCCGGCCGGCTCCCCAGCAACACTCACGGCGGCCAGTTGAGCGAAGCGTACATCCACGGGGTGAACGGCGTGAACGAAGGCGTGCGGCTGATCCGCGGCACTTCGGTCAACCAGCCGAAGAAGCAGGTCGAGCACGTGCTGGTGACCTCTGGCGTTGGGGTGCCGACCAGTGCGATGATTCTCGGCAAGGCGTAGGCGGGCGCCGTCGTGCGCCGTCGACAAACTGGAGGAACGAACATGGCTGATGCAGTAATCGTCGAGGCGGTCCGCACGCCCATTGGCAAACGCAACGGCTGGCTCGCCGGCATGCACGCGGCCGAGCTGCTCGGGGTGGCGCTGGTCGAACTGATCAAGCGCGCCGGCATCGAGCCCGGCGCGGTCGAGCAGGTCGTCGGCGGCTGCGTCACGCAAGCCGGCGAGCAGTCGTGCAACGTCACGCGCAACGCCTGGCTCAGCAAGGGGCTGCCGTATCACGTGGCGGCGACAACCGTGGACTGCCAATGCGGCTCGGCACAGCAAGCCAACCACATGGTCTCGTCGATGGTGGCCACCGGCGCGATCGACATCGGCATTGCGTGTGGGGTCGAGGCGATGAGCCGCGTGCCGCTCGGTTCCGCCGTGATCAACGGCCCCGGCTACTTCCAGCCGCCCGAGTGGCCGTGGGACGGGCCGTTCACCCAGTTCGATGCCGCCCATCGTATCGCGCTCAACCGCGGGATCACGCGCGAGGAGGTCGACCAACTCGGACTCGCTTCGCAGCAGAAGGCGCTGCGCGCTTGGGCCGAAGGCCGCTTCGATCGCGAGGTGATTCCGGTCGATGCGCCGGTGGTCGAGGGCGATGAGCGCACGCCGACCGGCGAGCGTATGATCGTGAAGAAGGATCAAGGTCCGCGGGAAACCAACATGGCAACGCTGGCGAGCCTGAAGGTGGCCGGGGGTGTCGAAAACGGCATCCATACCGCCGGCAACACCTCGCAGATTTCCGACGGCGCGGCGGCCGTGTTGTGGATGTCGGCCGCCAAGGCCAAGAGCCTCGGCCTCAAGCCGCGGGCGCGGCTGCGCGCACACGCACTGGTCGGTTCCGACCCGTATTACCTGCTCGATGGCCCCGTCAACGCCACTCCCGTGGTGCTCAAGAAGGCGGGCATGACGCTGAAGGACATCGACCTGGTCGAGATCAACGAAGCTTTCGCGGCGGTCGTGCTGTCGTGGGCGCAGGTGCTCAAGCCCGACATGGACAAAGTCAACGTCAACGGCGGAGCCATTGCCCTCGGCCACCCGGTGGGTTCGACCGGCAGCCGCCTGATTACCACGGCCCTGCACGAGTTGGAGCGATCGAACAAGAGCACCGCATTGATCACCATGTGCTGCGGCGGCTCGCTCGGCACCGGGGCGGTGCTCGAGCGCATCTGAGGGTACGCCACCGCCGTCAGCTTGCCGACTGCCTTTTGTCATGTCGGCACAAACGCTTGTTTGGAATGCTTGGGCCATGCGATCCGGCCGCCGCTTGAGCGCGAACCCAGAGACTAGCTCTACGCGCGATTTGATTTTCGGTGCTGCGGAGCGGCTCTTTGCCGAGCACGGCTTTGCCGCGGTGACCATGCGCGAGATCGCGGCGGCGGCGGGCCTGAAGAACCAAGCCAGCCTTTATCACCACTTCCGAGACAAGCGGGCGCTGTACGAAGCCGTACTCGCGCGCGGCTTGAACCCGATCATAGCCCTGGTGATCGAGAGTGGTCGGGCCGGGGCGCGGGCGGCCGCCGACAGCGGCCGCAACCGCCTGGGCGCTTTCGAGACGGTCACGGATCGTTTGCTCGACTATCTGGCCGAGCACCCGCACTTGCCACGCCTGATCCAGCGTGCCGGCATCGACGACAGCCGCTACCTGCACAACGCCATGACGGAGTTGCTGCTACCGCTGTACTCGGAAGGTCTCAGCGTGCTGGAGGGAATTGCCGGTCCGTGGCAAGTCAGCGATCTGCCGCACGTGGCCATCGGGATTTACCACCTCATCTTCGGTTACTTCGCCGATGCGGCGCTGCTCGAATTCCTACTGCAGGCGGATCCGCGCAGCCCGGCGGCGGTGGCGCGCCAGCGCCGCTTCGTCAAGGCCGCCGTCGCTCAGCTCATCGGTGTGGCGACGGAGCGAGGCAGCGAAGTGCGCGCGCACGCCTCGTAAAGCAATATTAGCTGAGCAGTCATAGCCTAAGGAGGAGCCGAACATGCAATGTAAGAAAGTGACTGCCACCCGCGATCGGTTGCTCGACCCGCTGGCGGCGGAGTGGAACGACATTCCCGGCGAGACGCTGAAGCTCGACGCCACGCCGTTGGCC
>JACQVA010000100.1 GCA_016210005.1 Deltaproteobacteria bacterium
GCGCTGGCGGGTCGTAGCGAGCCGGTGCCGTGGATTCCCGCTTTCCGTTTCGCGGGAACGACAGATTGCGTCCCTTTCGGCCATGGGCCTCGGCCTGACAGTACACAGTACTGTCAGACTGGTGAGGATTCGCCCGGTCGGCTGCACGTTACCCACAAATTTGTCGCACACCCTTCTGTAACGCTCTCCGACCCCTGCTTTGCCATAGCCTGAGCCGCGCGCTATAGGTTTTGAGCACCTATGTTCACCTCTTTTCGCGAGCCCCCGAAGCGCGCCCGGCGTATCAGCCCGATCGAGGATGCCATCGCCGACCTGCGAGCCGGCCGTATGGTCATCCTCATGGACGATGAGAACCGCGAGAACGAGGGCGACATCTGCATCGCGGCGGAGAAGGTCACCTCCGAAGCCATCAACTTCATGGCCAAGTACGCGCGCGGTCTGATCTGCCTGGCGCTTACCGAGGAGCGCATCCGCGAACTGGGGTTGACGATGATGGTGGCGGAAAACCGCGCCCCGCTGGGCACCGCCTTCACCGTTTCGATCGATGCCCGCCGCGGCATCGGCAACGGGGTTTCAGCCGTGGACCGTGCCGTCACGATCCAGACCGCGGTGCGTGACGGTGCTCGAGCGGAAGATCTGGTGGTGCCGGGCCACGTGTTCCCGCTGCGCGCACGCAAGGGCGGGGTATTGGTACGTACCGGGCAAACCGAGGGCGTGGTCGACCTCGCTCGCTTGGCGGGCCTCAAGCCCGCCGGCGTCATCTGCGAGATCATGAAGGATGACGGCACGATGGCACGGCTGCCGGACCTCGAACGCTTCGCGGCGGTGCACGGGCTCAAGCTGTGCACGGTGGCAGACCTGATCGAGTACCGGATGCGCTGTGATTCGCTGGTCCACCGCGCCGCCGAGGCGCGGCTGCGCAGCCGCTACGGCGGCGAGTTCCGCGCTTACGTCTACCACACCGACGTCGACGACGGTGAGCACCTGGTACTGGTCAAAGGCGAAATCGGACCCAATGAGCCGGTTCTCGTACGCGCTCACTCGGAGTACGTGCCGGGCGACGTGTTCGGTCTGGTGGCGCGCAACACCGGCGCGTTGATTCACCAGGCGATGGAAATGGTGGCCAAAGAGGGGCGCGGCGTGATTCTCTACCTGCGCCAAGAAGGACGCAGTGCTGAAATGCTGGCTCCGAACGGGCGTAGCAGCCGCCAGGCGCGGCAGGACGTCCGCCGCCCCAGCACCGACCCGATCGCGCGGCAGGCGGAGTTTCGCGAGTACGGCATCGGCGCGCAAATCCTTCGCGATGTCGGTGTCGGCAAGATCCGCCTGTTGACCAACTACCCCCGGCGCATGATCAGCCTGCCGGGGTACGGCCTGGAGATCGTCGAGTGTGTACCGTTGAGCGTGCCGGCCAAAGCCGGTGCACCCGCCAAAGCGGCCCGCCCTCGCCCAGGCGCGGCCCGCAAAGTCGCCCCCCTACGCTGAATCGCCGCGCTCACCGCTTCGGGAAGATCGACAGGCCGATGGAGAAGAAATCGGTGTTGAGCCCGCTGTTCTCGCGGCTGATGCCGGCGTTCGAGATGTGACGCATTCGATAGGACAGCGTCAGTGCGGTCGTTCGGTCGAGGAACCAATGCGCCCCCCCGCCCACCTGCGAGCTGAACTGGAAGTGGGTGCCCAAGCCACCGCCGGTCAAGTCGGTGTAGAGCAGCCCCTCGCCGCCTTCGAGAAACGGCACCAGGCGTTGCCCGCGGTCGTAGCTGAGCGAGACGAACAGCAGGTTGGCCCCGGCTTCGACCATTTCCGTGTCGGCATTGATGTACGAAACGATCGGCTCGAATACCATCTCGGCCTGCCAATGACGATCGGCCAGCGGCCGGTCGATCGCTGCCGGAAAGAACAACGTGAGCCGCGGCAACAGCGACGCCATGGTGATCCCGCTGCGGTCGGTTTGACCGAAGGCGCTGCGCAAGCCGAACGATTGCAGCCCCTGACGGCCGTTGTCCTCGGCCGCCACCGGCCGCGACAGCGCTGCGAGCAGCACCAGCACAGGCACAACTATAGAACGGCGCAGCATCGAAGCATTCCTATCCTGGGCGCGATGACGTTGGCGCAACTGTTATATCGCCATCGGCTGGCAGGCAAGTGGCTCGCCGCGCGCTGGTTGGTACTGTGTACCGTCGCGTTGTGCCTCATGTCCGTGCCAGCAGCGCTCGCGGCACCCGCCAAAGTGACGCTATCCCTGGAGGCAACCGGCGAGTCGGCGCCGCGCGGCGGCTTGATGCCGCTGGATATCTTCGCCCTCATCGAGCCCGGCTGGCACATTAACGCCCACAAGCCTACCGATGCCTACCTAATCCCCACTGCAGCGACCCTGGAGTTACCGCCAGGGCTCACCGCGGAGCCTATTCAATACCCGCCGCCCGACCGCAAGGCATTCACCTTCGCGCAGGGCAAGGAGCTCTTGGTCTACGAGGGCAAACTCGGCCTGGCCAGCGGGTTACATGTGCCGGCGGACCTTGCCAGCATGCGTATTCGCCTCGTCGCGAAGCTGCGCTACCAGGCCTGCAATGACACCACCTGTTTGCCGCCGGCCACGACGACGGCGGAGCTCTGGGTGCCGGTCGGCAGCGAAGTCGCGGTCGCGCCTGAGGGGCTGGCGCCGGCGCGCGCGCCGGCGGCGGCTGCCGACACTGCCGTCAGCCGTTGGCTCGATGAGCGCGGCCTGCTGTTCACGCTGCTGGCAGTGGCTCTGCTCGGCGTCGGGCTCAATCTAACTCCATGTGTGTACCCGCTGATTTCGGTTACGGTGTCGTACTTCGGCGGCCGCAGCCGTGATCACGCCGGGCAGACGGCGCTGCTGGCCGTGGTCTACGTGCTCGGGGTGGCGCTGTCTTTTGCGGCACTGGGAACCGCGGCGGCGCTCTCTGGCGGCTTGTTCGGCGCCGCGCTGCAGCGGCCGGCGGTGCTGGCCGGCATCGCCACGGTCATGGTTATGCTAGCCCTCAGTTCCTTCGGGCTCTACCAGTTGCAGCCACCGGCGGCGCTCTTGCGCTGGGCCGGCGGCACGGCCCACGGAGTTGGGGGCGCGGCCTTCATGGGGCTGACCATGGGCATCGTGGCCGCGCCCTGCATCGGCCCGCTGGTGCTGGCGCTCTTGGTCGCGGTCGGAACGCGGCAGGACGCACTCCTCGGCTTCCTGCTGTTCTTTGCCCTCGGGTGCGGCATGGGGCTGCCGTACCTCGTGCTGGCGATGGCGGCGGGTTCGCTGCGCCGCTTGCCGCGTTCGGGCGAGTGGCTGCTCTGGACCGAGCGGCTCTTCGGCTTCGTGCTGTTGGGGATGGCGGCCTATTTTGTCGCGCCGTTGTTGCCACCAACGGTGCGGGGCTTCGTCGTTCCAGCTTTGATGGTCATCGCCGGCATCTACCTCGGTTTCGTTGACCCCTGCGGGCGCGCTCTGCCGGTCTTCCGCCAATTGAAACAAGCAGTGGGACTGACGGCGATTGCGCTGGCTTTGTGGCTCGGTTGGCCGCCGCCGGCCGAGAGCGCGATCGCGTGGCGGCAGCTGGACTCGGCCGTTCTCCAGACGGCGCGGGCTGGCAACCGGCCGGTGGTGCTCGATTTCGGCGCCGAGTGGTGTCTGCCCTGCCGCGACATGGCTCGCACCACTTTCGTCGACCGCCAAGTGGTCCAGGCCGCCGCGCGCTTCGAGATGGTGCACGCCGACGTGACCGAGGAGAACGAGCAAAACCAGGCGCTGCTCGAACAATTCGACGTCCGCGGCGTGCCGACACTGCTCGTATTCGACGCCGGCGGCAAGGAAGTCGCCAGGATGGTCGGTTACACCTCCGCAGAGGAGTTGCTGGCCGCAATGGCCAAGGCCGGTTAAGAGTACCAAGGCCGTGCCCGGAAATCTTTGCGGGACGAGCAGAAATTCTGTCGTTCGTGCATGCGGTTTCTCGAAGCAACTGCTGGCGCCAGTTGCGCGCAGCGCTGAGTTGTCTTGCGGCGCCGGCGCTACAGTTCGGCCGCGGGCCGGCGGGCGGCTTGTAGTGCCGCGCGCCAAAAGCGCGGCTGCACCAGCATGCGCCAGAGCACGTCACCGCGCGCGAACGCTCCGCCCATGGTCGCACCGCGCCAGGTGCGCAACGCCTGCAACCGTTGTCCCGCGCCGGCTTGATGCAGGGTGCGCAGTAGTGCCCGCAAGGAGCCCCACTTGACGCACGCCGGGCTCTGGCTCGGCACCGGCTGGCCATTGCGCCCGATGGTCTCGCAGTACAGCAGGTACGGCAGGTTGACCCCGCAGCGTGCGGCCAGCTCGATCCACAGCCACGGGCGAGGATTGAAGTCGAGCAGCCTGAGTTGCCCGTCCGCGGCATCGTGCTTGAACTCGATGTCGGCCAAACCAACAAAGCCGGCGTGATCGACCAAGCGCCATGTCAGCGCCTCGACCGCGGGCAGCGGCACGCCCTCCACCACCGAGCCGTCGCCGAAGTCGTGCGGCACCTGCGCCAGCTTGCGAGCGGTAAACAGCGCCCGCGTGCCGTCGTGGCCGGCAAATACACCGGCGGTGACCAAGTCAGTCACGGCGCCGGCGATGGGCCGTTGCAGCAGCAGGGCGAACCCCAAGGCGTGAGCCCGGGTAACCACTTGCTGTGCCGCGGTGGCGTCGCGCACCAGCAAGGCCTTCGCGCCGAATTCCTCGCGAAACGAGCGCAGGCACGAGTTGCCCGTCCAGATCACTCGGTGTTCCGGCTTAAGCACCAATGGATAGGGTAGCCCGGCCGGCACTTCGTCGCCGTTGATCTCCCAGGTCTCCGGAGTCGGTACGCCGGCGGCAGCGGCCAGCTCGTACAGCCGTAGCTTCGACTGCAAGCCCGCCAGTTGTGCGGCCGCCGGGATCGTCAGCCGATAATACGCGGCGAGTTCCTGGCGATGGCGGGCAACGGCCATGAGCGTTGATTCATCGGCCACGAACAGCACTGGCCGAGTCGCAAGCCCGCGCCCGATCGCGCTCAAGCCCTCGACGAACGCGCGTCCGGCTTCGGCCGGCGGGCAGGCCACGGCGCGGGAGTAGCGCGAGTACTGTGCCGGGCCCAACGCGCTCGTCGCCGCCACCGTGCACGGCACACCGCGGGCGGCCAGACTGCGCACCAACCCCAACGCGGTAAGGTTGTCGGGAATGATCACCGCCGGCGACAGCTGCTGGTCTTCCACCGCCGCTCCTATCGGTCCTCGTAAGCGCAACAGACGTGGAACCACCGAGGCACAGAACACACCCGTCCTATCCGTGCTTTCGATGACCTGTGCCAGGCTCAATACCCGCTGTGCCCGACGGGCAACTGGGTGTGCAACACGTCGGCAGCAGTTTCCGCGCGGCGGATCAGGTGCAGCTGGCCGTGCCGGTCAACGAAATAGACCGGCGCTCGCGGACGGGTGAACTGATTGGCGCGGGCAATCGAATAGGCCCCGGTATCCAAGATCGCCACCGTATCCCCGCACTCAGGCGCCGGCGCCGGATGGTTGTAAAGCAACACGTCCTGCGCCGCCAAGGTTGGGCCGGCGAAATGCCACCTCCGCGTGGCCGCGGCGCCGGCGTGTGCCGGCAGCTTCAACCGCCATTCGGAAAAGGAGAGCTTCTCGGGCAGGTCGTTCAAACTCACATCGATGTAAACCCAGGGCGGCTTCACCACCCGCACCCGTCCCAGCATGAGCCCGGCTCCGGCCACCAAGGTCCGGCCCGGCTCCAGGGCCAGCACGGCCGGCAGCTGATGCTGGCGGCGCAAGGCGATGGCGTGCTCCGCCATGCGCTGCGCGAGGCTCAGGCTCGATTGCGCCCCCGCTTGCAACCACCCCAGCCGCTCCCACAGCGGCGCCAGACCGAAGCGGCGGGCCACGCGCAAGTTGACCATCGTGTCCGCCGGCAGGCCGCCACCGAGATTTATCTCCTCGATGTGAACGCCGCGCTGGCGCAGCCTGGCGGCGACGCCGAAGCATTCCTCCAGAGCCTGCAAGTAAGGCTCGGCATGCGTGACCTGCGAGCCCACATGGGTCATCAACCCCGCCCACTCGAGTTCGCCCGCGCGCCTGATCACTTCCGCCAGGCTCTCCACCTCGCTCAGCCGGAAACCGAACTTGTGCTCGTAAGATCGCAAGACTAGGTGGCGGGCGGCCGGCCGCCGCAGTGGTCCGATGCGTACGCCGATGCGCACGCGGCGCCCGGCCCGCCGAGCGAGCCGGCCGACGGTGGCAATCTCAGCCTCGGACTCGACGTTGATTAGATGCACCCCGCCATCGATTGCCCGGGTCAGTTCCTGCTCGTCTTTCAACGGGCCGTCGACGATCACCCGCCGCCAGGGGAAGCCCGCGCGTTCGATCGCCAGCCGTTCAACGCTCCCGGAGATCTCGGCCCCGCAGCCGAGATCGCACAACGCTGCCAGTACGCCGGTCTCGAAATTCGATTTGACCGAGTAGTAGAGCCGCACCGGCTCAGCCGTGGCCAGCGCCGCTTGCAGCGCGGCGTAACCGTCGCGCAGTGTCTGCTCGAACAAGACGTATGCGGGGGTTCCGGTACGCTCGGCCAGACCGCACAGATCGGCGGCTTCAGGCGTGACGCCGCCAGGGGTGGGGCGGGCGGGGGAAGCGGCCGGGTCGAACATCTACTGTAATTTGTAGCGCCCCGGCCCGGCTAAAGGCAAGCTGAATAGCGGGCGCCGGAAAAGCCGCACGTCACCAGTAGCCGTCGTCAACGAAGCTGACGTAACGGCCCCTACCGATCACGATGTGATCGAGCACGCGGACGCCGACCAGGTCGCCGACCTCGCGCAGGCGGCGGGTGATTTCGATATCTTCCTTGCTCGGCGTGGGGTCGCCGCTGGGGTGGTTGTGGACGAAGACGACCGCCGCCGCCGATTCGCGTACCACCGGGGCAAACACGTCGCGCGGGTGCACGATGCTAGCGGTCAGCGAGCCGAGCGATACCGGCACGTCTTTGATCTTGCGGTGCTTGTTGTCGAGCAGCACGGCGTAGAAGTGCTCGCGCCGCTCCTCGGCTAGCCGCTCGCGGTAATGGGCGTAGACGTCATAACTCCCATGCAGGGAATCGCCTGGGGCGAATTCGCGTTCGCCGTAACGCTTGGCGATCTCCAGCACGGCGAGAATCTCGGCGATCTTGGCTTCGCCAAGGCCGTCGATGCGCTGCAACTCGCCCGGCCCTAGGGTCGCCAGCTGTCGCCAGTCATTGCCGCACTTCTCCATCAGGGCGCGGGCCTGATCGAGCGCGCTGCGCCCGCGCAGGCCGGTACGCAACAAGATCGCCAGCAGCTCGGCGTTGGACAGTGAGCTCGCCCCGCGCTCGAGTAGCTTTTCCCGCGGCCGATCGCCGCGTGGCCACTGCTTGATGCTGACACCCGACATGGCGCGCCCTATACCCCGCCGGCAACGCCGCCATCGAGCCGCAGCCAAAGTGGACGACCGCCACTGTGGCTAGACATGACAAGCAGTCTACCGCTGGGCAAGCGGCAGAAAATCCTCTGGCCCAAGCTGCTTGCCTTGCCGCAGCTCGCGCGACGAATTCGGGCCCGCGCCCCTGCCGCCGCCGAACGCCAGCGGGCTCGTGCCCGCTATTTTTCGCCGGCTGCGGGCTTGGGTGCGGGGGCTTGCTTTGGCGCCGGCTTCTGCTCACCCGAGCCGGCCTGCTGGCATTTCTTCACTTCGTCGATGCTGATCACCATGGTCTCGGCCACATCTTCAGCCGAGCGGCCGGTGCTCAGGTAGCGCCGCACTTGCTCACAGTTCACTGTCGAGAACGCCGCCAGCGGCATCATCATAACCACGCCTGCAACCAGCAGGGTCAGAACCAGGGTACGCATATGATCATCTCCTTATGACAGTCGGGAATCGGCAGGCAGCCGCTTCGATAGCACCACTACCGGCGAGCAGCAATCAGCCCAGTAGCGGCAACACCATCAGTTAGCCCGAAATAGCCGCCCTAAGCGGTCTGTGCCAGCTTGGCGCTCTTGGCCTCCGCCCCCGGCACCGGCACGCCGAGATGGCGGCCCAAGGCCTGGACTAGTTGGCTCGCCGACATCGGCAGCTCGCGGGCCGCACGCAGCGCTTGCTGGCGGAAATCGGCCATGCTGGTGGCATCCGGCAGCAGCACGGCGATGGGCAGATCACGCAGCTTGGCGTCGGAGCGCAGCCGGCTGATCAGCCGTAGGCCCTCGCCGCGCGGCAGCGCGAAGTCCACCAACACCACGTCGGGCTTGATCATCGGCAGCAGATCGACGGCTTGGCGCACGTCGAAGGCCACCGAAGTCGAGCAGCGCACGCGCGCCAACACCTCGCGCAGCGCGCCGGTCATCTCGACGTTGTCACTGACGGCCAACAGCCGCTGCACCGCCCCGCGGCGCTCGAGCAAGCGGGTGACGCAGCTGTCGGGGTCGATCGGGGGAACGAAGAAATCGACCGGGCCGAAGGCAAAACCGCACGAGCCATCGGCACAGTAGGCGAAGACGTCGCCGTATTCTTCATCAGCCGTCGCCTGGATGGCGGCGAGCGGATCCGGGGCGCGGTTGAGCAGGTTGACCGCCAGCATCTGAACGCCGGGGCCGGCCGGGCGCTTGTTGTCCAAGGCGTTGAGGTAGTTGGACCCGGGCACGCGGGTGAGCACCTCACGCACCGAGTCGCGGAAGGCTTTGTTCTCTTCGAGATGGACGAAGGTAAGCGGGCCGGAGGTCGTGATCGGGCGCCGGGCCGCGCCGGCTGGTGCTGCCGCGGCTGCCGCCGCCGCTGCCGGCCGGGACGGTGCGCCGGGGCGTGGCGTCGCCGCCGGTGCCGCCGCAGCCGGCCGCGGCGCTGCCGCCGGCGCGCTCTCCTCCGCTTTCGGCCGCGGCGACCCCGCCGTCAGCGCGCGCAATTCCTGGAGCTGCTGTTCGATCTCGGCCCGTTCCACCCGCATCGCCGCCAGCTGCGCGATGGCGTCATCACACGCTTGGCGAGTAAGGCCGAGCTCATCGCTCAGCCGCTGCACTTCTTGCACGCGTGCTTGCAAGGCCTCGTTGCGCTGGTTCAGCTCCACCATGTAGCCGGCGACGGCTGCCGAATGCCGCTGTACGGCCTCGCCGTGTTGCCGTTCGATCTCGGCGATCTTTGTCTCCAGCCGGGTGATGTCGGCCTTCTGCTTGCGGGACTCGTCGCCCGCGGGGCGTGGCCGCCGCAGCCGTTCGCACTCGCGTTCGAGCTGGCCGGTCAGTGCGGTCATCTGATCCACACGCAACAGCAGGTCACGGCGCTCGCCATCGAGCTCTGCGATCCGCCCCGCCATGGTCTCTTGTGCCTGGAGCGCACTGACGGTTTGCTCCTGGACGGTTTCGAGGTAATGCGTCAGTTCGGCGTTGCGGCGCTCGGCCGCTGCCAGCGCGGCACGGTACTGGCCGACCTCGCCTTCCGGAACGGTCGCCTGGAGCGCGCGCAACTCGGCCTGGATGGCTTCGATGGTGGCCGAGCGTTGCGCCGCATCGGCGCGAACCGCTTCCAATTCGCGTTGGAGCTGCAGTTGCGCGGCTTGCCAGGCGAGCTCGCCGCTACGCAAACCCGTGTGCGCCGCGCCGAGATCGGCCTCCAAGGTCCGCACCCGCTCGGCCAAGGCCACGGCTTGGGCGCGGGCGTCGTCCGCCCGCGCTTGCTCCGCCGCAAGTTGCCCTGCCATTTCTTCGCGCGCGGCCACCAGCTCCGCTTCGCGTTGGCCGGCGGCCTCGTCCCGCGACCCCTCGCCGGCACCGTTGCTCGCCGCGGCTTCGAGCTGGGCCACGCGTGCTTGCCGCACCCGCAGTTCCTCTTCCAGCGAGGCAATGCGATTCGAGAGCGAGGTCCTCACGGTGTCGCGCTCGGCCAACTGGGTTTCGAGGGCGCGCACCTGTACCCGCACGGCTTCCATCGCGATGCGGCGTTTCTCCAGCTCATCCCGCGCCGCTGCCAGCTCGGTTGCGAGCGCCGCCTGCGTTGCACCCAGGCTCTTTTCGCGCTCCTGCGCCAGCGCGGCCGCGGCTTGCAGCTGTTCATCGTAGCGCCGGCGCGCGCGCTCGCTCTCGGCACTCACGCTTTCCAAGGCTTCGGTGCGCTCGCCGAGGACAGCTTGCAGCTCGGTCAGCTGCCGGCTCAGCGCTTCGTTCTCGGCGGCCCGCGTGCTGAGCTGCTCCTCGAACGTCCGTTGCCTGACCTGCGCCACCTCCACGTTCACTTGGCCGGTGGCGAAATCGGCACGGATGCCATCGAGTTCGCGCTGTAGTTGCTCCTGGACCGCGACCAGTTCGGCCTCGCGCTCGCGGGCCGTGCGGGTGGCTTCGGTCGCCGTTTGCAGCTCCGCGCTGTACCATTGCGAAAGGGCTTCAGCGTCGCGGTTGAGCTGCTTGATGACGTGCTCACGCTGGGCGCATTCCGCCTCCAGTTCCGCGACCCGAGCGCGCTCCGCCTCCGCCTCCGCCGCCCCCGCAGCGCGCAACTCGGTGAGCGCCCGCTCCAGGTCGCCGCACTGGCGCACGCGTGCATCGCGGTCGGCTTCGATGGCCGCCAAACGGTCCACCAGCGCCGAGCGATCACCTTCCAGCGCTCCCTGCACTGCTTGCAGCGCCTGCCGGTGTTCATCCTCGCGTTGGCGGGCGGCGGCCTCGAAGAGCGCCCGTTCGCGTTCGCGCTCCTCGCGCAGCGCGCCCAGCTCCTGCTCGATCTCGGCGCGCAGCTGAGTGGCCGCCAGCAGCTCGGCTTCCAACCCGCGCAGGCGCTCGCCCAGTGTGGTGACTTCCTCGCGTGCCGTCAGGGCTTCCGACTGCGCCTCTTCGAGCTGGCGAGCGACCTCATCGCGGGCGGCCACCAATTCGGCTTCGCGCTGGCTGGCGGTCTCCTGCCAGGCGTTCAGCTCCGCCGTCTGGGCGGTAGCGGCCGCCGCCAGTTGCTCAGCCAGGCAGGCGCGCTGTTGTTGGGCCTCGGCCAGCTGTGCCTCAAGCGATTGCAAGCGCGCCGCGGCGTCACCCCGCGCCGCCGCTTGGGTGTGGTGCGACTCTTCCAGCGCGGTGTTCAGCTCCTGCTCGCGCTGGCGCAACGCGGCCAGCTGCGCCTCGAACTGCCGCGCCGCCTCGTCGCGCGCGGCCACCAACTCGGCCTCGCGTTGCGCCGCCGTCTCTTGCCAGCTGCTCAACTCGGCGGCCTGGGCCGCGCTGGTCTTTTCCAGCTGCTCCGCCGCCTGCGCCCGCCGGTGCTGTTCGGCCACTAGCTGTTCATTGAGCGAGTGCAGCTGCACCTGCGCCTCCGCCCGCGTCCGCTCGTGCGTTTCCCGCACCTCCGCCAGCACCGTGCTCAGCTCCTGCTCGCGAGCACGAAGTTCGTCGAGTTCAGCGTTGAGTTGCCGCGTCGCCTGGTTGTGGGCCGCAGCCAAGTCTGCCTCGCGCTGCGCCGCCGTTTCCTGCCAGCGCTTCGACTCGGCTGAGTGCGCCGCCGCGGCCGCCTCCATTTGCTGAGCTAACCCCGCGCTCTGCTGCCGCGCGGCGGCGAGTTGGTCGTTGAGCTGTTGCACCCGGGCTTGGCCGTCGGCCGAAGCCAGCGCCTGTGCTTGCTGCGCGGCCGCCAGCGCCGCGCTCAGTTCTTGCTCACGTTGCCTAAAGGCATCGACCTCGCCCGCCAGCTGCTTGACTACGGCGTCGCGCGCCGCCACCAGCTCGCCCTCGCGTTGCGCCGCGGTCTCTTGCCAGCCGCTCAACTCCGCCGCGTGCGCCGCGCGCTCCGCCTCCAGCTGCGCCAGCGCTTCGCCACGCTGTTGCTGTTCAGCGGCGCAAGCGGCGCTTGCACGCTCCAGCTGCTCTGCCAAGTCAGCGCGCTGTTGTGCTTGCACCGCCAGCTGTTCATTGAGCGCCTGCGCCTGTGCCTGTGCCTGCTCTCGTCCCTGGCGCAGTGCTGACAGGGCCGTGCTCAGCTCCTGCTCACGCTGTTGGAACGTCGCCGTTTCGCCGGCCAGTTGCTCGGCCAGGGCATCGCGCGCGGCCACTAGCTCGGCCTCGCGTTGCGCGGCCGTCTCTTGCCAAGCGCTCAGCTCAGCCGCGTGCTCTGCGCGCGCGCTCGCCAACTGCTCGGCGGCTTCGGCGCGTTGCTGCACTTCACCACTGAGCTGTTCGCTCAGCGCCAGCAGGCGCGCGGCGGTGTCCGCCTGCGCCTGTTCATGGGTCTGGCGCAACTCGTCGAGCGCGGCCGCGAGTCCTTGTTCGCGCGCGCACGCGGCGGCAAGGTCGCCATCGAGTTGCCCCAGCTGTTGCCGCAGCGCCTGTCGCGCCCCGGTCTCATCCGCCAATTGCTGGCGCGCCTGTGCGAGCGCTACCTGCATCTGGTCGCGGTCGGCATGCAGAATGCGCAACGTTTCTTCCGCGCCGGCTTGTTGCGCCTGCAGCGCCGCCAGGGTCTGCTGCTGCTCACCCAGTTGCGCCGCCGCGGCCTCCGCCGAGCGTTCGCGCTCGGCCAACTGCTGCTGCACCTGGGCGACTTGGGCGGTCAGGGCCGCGACGGCAGCCGCGGCGGCGGCCTGCTCCTCCTGCTGCCGTTCGATCTCGGCGACATGGATGGCGCTCTCGGTCTCCAGATCCGCGATGCGGCACTGCGCCGTCTCGAGGGCGGCGTTCAACTCGGCGTTGCTGCCCTGGAGTTGCTCGGCCGCGGTGCGTGTCTGTAGCAATATTTCCTGCCACTGCTCGGCCCGCCTAGCGGCGCTTTGGACCTCGCCTTCCGCGCGCGCACGCACGGCCTGCGCGCTTCGCTTCAATGCGTCAACCTGCGCCAACGCTTCGCGCAGGCGTGACTCGGTGAGTTGGCCCTTCTCGCGGCTGCCGCTCTCGGCGGCCTGCACCCGCCGAATCAAGGCGTCGCGCTCGCGGCGCAGCTCCTCGACGGTCGACTGCAGGCAAACCAGATCTTCGAGTGTCGGCGGCGTCTCGCTCGCAACGGAAGCCGGTTTCGCGCTCGGCAGTTCGGAATCGTCCTGATCGGTCATTACACGGTCCACTCACACCGACGCCCGGCGGTCGTCGATGACCACGCACGATAATTCAGTCACCGGCGCGGCCGGCCGGCCGTCGACGCCGACGGCCGCGCACAGGTATTCGGCCAGGCGTGCCGGGGGAAACTGCAAGGCGGCGCAGCCCGCCTTCACCGCCGCCCCCGGCATGCCCCAAACCACCGAGCTAGGTTCGTCCTGCGCCAATGCGGCCGCGCCGTTGCTGCGCAAGGCTTTCATCCCCTCCACGCCGTCGTCGCCCATGCCGCTCAGCAGTACCGCTTGCACGCGGTGGGCGACGGCGCGCAGGCTGTCGAACAGTACATCGACGCTGGGGCGGTGCAGGTTGCGCCGGCCGCCGGCGTGCAGCTTGATGTGCTCGTCGGCGACCTCCATGTGCAGACCGCCGGGGGCAATGTAAGCAACCCCGGGCACCAACGGGTCGCCATGGCGCGCCTCGACCACGGTCAAGGCGCAGCGCTGGTCCAGGCAATGGGCCAAGTCGCTGGTGTAGCCCGGCGGCATGTGCTGGACGATCAATAGGCAGCCGCGAAATCCGAACGGGATCGACGGCAGCATTTCCCCCAGCGCAGCCGGGCCGCCGGTCGAGGAGCCAATTGCCACGATCGGCAGCAGCTCCTTCTTGCCGGGCTTCTCTTTGCGCTCGACGCGGGGCCGCTGCGGTTCGTGGGTGCTGCTCAACGGTGCCACCGCCGCCGGCCGCCGCATCATGCCGAAGGCAGCGCTGCGCACCACCCGCACGCGGGCGGCGGCTCGTACTTTGAAGCGAATCTCCTCCGCTTGCAGGTCCAAGTCCAAGCTGACACCGACTCGCGACGGTTTCTCCACGATCTCCACCGCACCGTAGGTCATCGCCTGAGCCGCCGCCTTGCCGCCGCGTTTGGTGTACGAGCTGATAATGACAATCGGGACCGGATGGCGCCCCATGATGACCTCGGTGGCACGCAGGCCGTCGACGTGCGGCATGTTCACGTCCATGGTGACGGCGTCCGGGCGCAGCCGTTGGGTCAGCTCGATCGCTTCGGCGCCGTCGCGCGCCGTTGCGATGACTTCGATATCGCCTTCAGCTTGCAGGATGTGGGTAATCGTCCGGCGCATCATGCCGGAGTCGTCGGCCACCACCACGCGCAAGCGCCGCGCGCGTTCGGCCGTCCCATCGTCCTCAGCCAGAGCCCTCACCCCTGATGCCGGCATGGCGAACCATCCCCCCCCTTGAAGTGCTAATCCGCCACCGCAGGAGCGCCGGGGTCAGGCGCGGGGCTGCCCTGTGTGAGTCGTTCGATCTCGATCAGCAGCTGTTCCTTGGTGAACGGTTTGGTGATGTAGCCTTGTGCGCCCGCCTCGCGCGCGCGGCGCCGGTGCTTGTCACTCGAGCGCGAGCTACAGACGATCACGGGCAACTCCTGGAAGCGCGGATGGCGGCGAATTTCGGTGATCAACTCGTAGCCGTGCATGCGCGGCATCTCGAGGTCGGTCACTACTAGGCGGAAGCGGCCGCTGGCGAGCTTCTCCAGGGCGTCGAGCCCATCGACGGCGGTGTCGACTTCGAGGCCGGCGCTTTCGAGAAAGCGCGCCGCCAGCTTGCGCACGCTGATCGAGTCGTCGACCACCAAGATGGAACGAGCCTCGACCGGGGCCTGGTCGGAGGCCTCGGCCATGATGAAGGTGGCCTGGCGATCGGCCACTGAGGCCAGCACGTCGAAGAGCCGGCCGACGTGGAGTACGAAGATCACGGCGCCGGCGCCGGAAATCGTTGCCCCCGACAGGAACGGATGGGCCTCGAGCACGCGCCCGAGCGGTCGGATCACCACTTCCTGCTGCGCCTGGACGCGATCGACGATCAACGCCATGGCGCGATCACCGGCGCGCAGGACTACAGCGACGGCGGCAGTGGCGGGAACGTTCTCGCCTACCAGCGGTGCCATCAGCAACACCGGCAGCAGCTCGTTGCGCACCTTCAGCATGCGCTGGCCGTCGACCAACACGAGGTCACTCATGTCGATGGCGATTACCTGCTCGACGAAATCGACCGGCAAGCCGTACACCTGCGGTCCGCTCTCCAGCAGCAGCACTTCGTCGATCGAGGTGGTGGTCGGCAGCGCGACGCGGATCGTGGTACCCTGGAGGTCCTTCGAATCCACCAACAGGCTGCCGTTGAGCGCGGCAATCTCACGCGCGACCACGTCCATACCCACACCGCGCCCCGAGATGTCGGTCACCGTCGCCCCGGTACTGAAGCCGGCGCGGAAGATCAGCGGCAGCAGCTGCTCGCGGTTGGGGCTGACGTAGGGTTCAATCAGCCCGAGCGCGCGCCCGCGGGCGAGAACCGCCTCGAAATCGATACCACCGCCGTCGTCGTGTACCGCCAGCAGGACGCTGTTGTGGCGCTGGCTGGCTACCAGCCGGATCTCGCCGACCGTCCGTTTACCCCGCTTCTGCCGCATCACCGGTGACTCGATACCGTGGGAGACGGCATTGCGGACCATGTGCAGCAGGGGGGCGTAGAGCGACTCGACGATGGACTTGTCGAGTTGCACGTCGGAGCCCTCGAAATGCAGATCGACCAGTTTCCCCTCTTGCCGGGCGGCATCGCGCACCGGTCGCAGCAGCCGGCGGAACAGGGTGTCGAGCGGCACCAGGCGCAAGCGAGTGATTTGGCGCTGCAGGCCGGAGGTGATCTTGGAGAACTGGCGTGCTTCTTCACCGAAGGCATCGATGAAGGTACCGAGCTGGTCGGCGATCTCGCCGGTGTCGGTGGCCAACTCGATCACGCTGCGGGCGAGGATGTTGAAGTCGTCGTATTTGTCGAACTCGAGGTCGGTGAAGAAATCATCTTCCGGCGTCGCCCGGCCGCCCTCGCTATCGCTGCCGGCCGCGCGCGCGGCCAGAGCGACCGGGCGGTCGCCGGTATTGAATTCGTAGCGCTCCTGAAAGCCTTCGATGATCTCCGCCAAGCGCGTGCGCGAATAATAGAGCTTCTCGCGCAATTCACCGAAGGCCTGGATCTTACGGTCCATGCGGGTGCGGCTGACCACCAGCTGGCCGACTTGGTTCATCAAGGCATCGAGGCGGGCGGCCTGTACGCGTACGATATTGGTTTCGGCGTCCGAGGCGCGCGCCGCCAGGGCTTCGGAGAGCGCCGGGGCTTCGGGCTCACCCGCCGGCAACAGCGCCGGTTCCAACGCTTCCGCGCCGGCCGCGGCCGGCGTCGCGGTGGTCAGGGCGGCGACTTCCGCGGCCACGTCGCTGATTACGGCACGCTGCTCATCGTGCACGCCGCGGCTGCGGTTGATCAGTTCGGTGACCGAGTCGGTCAGCCGGAACAGGAAATCGACCAAGCGGGCGGCATCGACCGCCAGCTCGCCGTCAAGCACGGCGTCAAGCAGAGATTCACCATGATGGAGCTGGCCGGACACGCTTTCGAGGCCAACGGCTGCGGCGGCGCCCTTGAGCGTGTGGAAGTGGCGGAACAGCGCCTGGAGCAGCGTGCGATCATCGGGCTGATGTTCCAGATCCAGCAGTAGTTGTTCGCAAGCCTCGATGGCCTCGGTGGCGTCGATGGTAAAGGCGTCGAGCAACTCGCGCTCGAGTGCGACGCCCGCGGCATCGGCGGCTGCCGGCAGCGGCACCACCGGCGCCGGCAGCTCCGGTGCCTGCTGGTTGGCGGCAGCGAACAGCCGGCCCATCGCCGCTTGTGCGTTGGCGAGGAACTCGGCCGACAGCGGAATCAGCTCGGGCTGTTCCGCGGCAGCGCCGAAGCCGTCTTGGAGCTGTTTGGCGATCTTCGAGAGGTCTTCCAAGCCCACCATCGCCGCGGAGCCTTTGATGGTGTGAAAGATCCGCGACAGCTGGTGGCAGGCCGCCGACTGGGTCTCCGCCGCCGCCAGGCGCGCTACCAGCTCCGGTACCCGTTCGAGGTACGATTCGAGCTCGGCCGCGAAAACCTCCGCCAGCTCTTTGGCCCAGGCCTCATCGGCTTCCGCATCGCCATCGCCGGGGCCGGCCGCCTCGGCGGCATCGTCCGTCGCGCTCTCGCCCGGCGGTACCTGCGACAGGGACTCCTCGGCCGCTTCGGTCTTGCCGGCGGCAAAGACGTCCACCTCGTGCAGGTAGCTACGCACCCGCGGTGAGAATCCCATCACCATTTCGGTGTAGAGGTTTTCTTGCGTCTCGGGGTTGGCGCCGGCGAGGCAATCGTCGAGCAAGGGTTCGATGAGCGCAAGCGCGTCCTGCATTTGGCGAAAGATCGCGAGCGCTTCGCCGACATCGCTGTTGAGGTAGGTGCTGGCCACCTCGGCCACGCGGTCGACCACGGCCCCGACTCGGCTGAGGTAGGTCAACCCCACCAGTGAGGCGGTGCCTTTGAGCGAATGCCCAAGTGCGCGCAGCTCATCGAGCGCGACTGAGTCGTTCGGGTTACTGAGCAATTGCGCCAGCCGCTCGCGCATGCCTTGGGCGAAGCGCCGCACGTCATCGCGGAACAGGTCCTTGATCGAGTCGATGGTAAAGCGGTCGGCCATTAGCGTACGCTCCTGGTTCCGCTGGCGGCCAAGCGGTTCGAGCCGGGGAGTTCGGCACCCAGCCCGAAGTTGGCGGCCGGCCGCACGATGCGGCGAAAGATGACCGTGCCGTTAGTGCGAATGGGCTCGAGGATATCGCGGTAGGCTTGCAGGGAATCGGCGAAGCCGGCGACGAAGAAGCCGCCGCGCCGCAGCGCCGCCACCAAGTTGCGCACCACGCCATCGCGCTGGGTGCCCTGGAAGTAGATCAGCACGTTGCGGCAGAAGATGACGTCGACCTGGGTGATCGGCAGGGCATCGGCGAGGTTGCAGCGCAGCCAGCGCACCGCCCGCCGCAGTTCGGGGCTGACCTCGTAGTGCTGGCCGGCCGGGCGGAAGTAGCGCTCGCGCCGCCAGGACTCGAGCATGGCGACATCGCGAGCGGGGTAGAGTCCGCGCGCCGCTTTGTCGATAGCCTCGCCGCTGACGTCCAAACCGACCAGCTCGACTTCGAGTTCTTCGAGCAAGGGCCGTGACTCTTCGGCGATCATGGCCATCGAGTAGGCCTCTTGTCCGGTCGAGCAGCCGGCGCTGACCAAGCGCACCCGCCGCCGGCCGTCACGAAGTGTTTCACGCACCAGCTGGGGGAAGATGAAGCGCGCCAGGGCATGGAAATGCGCCAGGTCGCGCAAGAAGCTGGTCTCGTGAATGCACAATCGTTCGATCAGTGTCTGCAGCTCGCCGCCGCCGGCGGGGCTTTCCTGCACCAGGCGGGCGTAGTCGCCGAAACCGATCCGCAACTCGCGCAGGCGCGCGGCCACCTGATTGTTCAGGTATGACTCGTGTGGCCCGCCCAGGTACAGGCCGCAGCGAGCCGCCACGGTGTCACGCACCCAGGCCACCTGCCACTCCGGAAGTTCAAGGGTGCGTGTCATGGCCACCTACGCGGGAGCACGGCGCCGGCGTCAAATCGTAGTCTGCCCGTTACCCGGCCGCTGCGCCGGTTCCTGCTCCAGCGGTATCAGTTGTGCCGCGGAGGCCTCGGCCTTGCCATTGCCGACGGCTTCGACGCGGAAGAGGCCGATCTGCTGGTTCAGCTCGCTCGACACTTGGATCAGCGCGGCGGTGCTGTGCTGGGTTTGTTCCGAGGACACCTGCGCCTGGCGGGCGACATCGGAAATACTGAGCATGGCTTCGCTCAGGCTGGTCGCGCCGCGCACCTGTTGGTTGGCGGCGAGCGAGATCTCAGCGATCAGCTCGGCGCTTTGGACCGAGGCGCGCAGGATGCGTTCGAGCGCGTTGCCGGCTTCGGTGACCATGCCGGTCTGCTGTTCCACGTGTTCGGACTGCCGCTCCATGCCGCCGACCGATTCGTTGGTTTCGGCCTGGATCGCCGCGATCAGGCGGGCGATTTCCTCGGCGGCGCCTTCGGTACGTTCGGCGAGTTTACGCACTTCGTCGGCGACGACGGTGAAGCCCAGGCCGTGTTCGCCGGCACGCGCGGCCTCGATGGCGGCGTTGAGGGCGAGCATGTTGGTTTGCGCCGAGATTTTTTGGATGGTGTTGATGATGGTGGAGATTTCCATCGAGCGTTCGCCCAGCCGTTTGATCTTCACGGCCGAAGCGCGGGTATTCTTCTGCAGCGCGTCCATGCCGGTGATCACGCGTTTGACGACGTCGCCGCCTTGGTGGGCGGCTTCCTCGGCGCGTTTGGCGGCTTCGGCGGCGACGGTGGCGTTCTCCGACACCGACTGGATGTTCGAGGTCATCTCCTGCACTGCGGCGGTGGTGCTGGTGATGTCGCTGGTTTGCCGCGACGACCCTTGCGCCAGCTGTTCGGCGGAGGCCTGAATCTGAGTGGCGGAGCTGACCACGCGCGCCGACACGCTCTTGAGGTGTTTGACCAGTTCGCCGACGTTCTCGAACATCAGGTTCAAGGCGTCGGCGAGGTTGCCGAGCACGCCGCTGCCGACTTCGGCGCGGGCGGTCAGATCGCCTTCGGAGGCGCCGGCCACCACCGTGAGCAGGTGGCGAATCTCGTTCTGCAAGCGGCGGTTGTCTTCTTCGGCTTGCACCAGCGAATCGACCCGTTCATCGAGCATCTGGTTGAAGCCGCGGGCGAGGACGCCGAGTTCGTTGCGAGCTTTGACCTTGACGCGGGCGCGGAAGTTGCCCTCTTGAATCTCACGCATGGTGCCCGCCAGGGCGCGCACCGGGCTGGAGATGCGCGAGGCCAGCAGCAGCGCCACCAAGACGAAGCCGCCGATGAGGCCGCCGCCGAGGGTCGCCGTCAAGTTGCGCAAGCGGATGACGGGCCGCATGGCTTCCTCTTCGGCAATCTCGGCGATGATCAGCCAGTTCAAGCCGCGCAAGCCATCGAGCCAGGTCGAGGCGCCGAGCACCGACACATTGCGGTAGTTGAGGTAGCTCAGAGCCACCACCGCTTCGCTCTCCTCGGTGCGCGGCGGTGGATATTCATGGGCGTCGGCACCTTGAATAGCGCCTTCGGATTCGACTTTCTGGCCTAGAATAGTGGTGCCGCTCAATGCGATCTCAGGGTTGTTCTCCTTCAGTTGGTCGAGAAAGCGTGAGTCGTTACGCATGAAGAAGTCGTTGGCATTGCGGCCGATGAGGTAGACCTCGCCGGTCTCGCCCAGTCCGACCGCTTCCCACTGCTTGTCGGAGGTCATGATGTTGTTGATGCGATCGATCGGCACCTGCACGATCAACATGCCGATCTTCTGGCCGTTTTCGAAGATGCCGGCACCGGCGAACAGCAACGGCTTGCCGTGGGCGGGCAGGTAGGGGGCGAAATCCATCAGCAGGTAGTCGCCTTCGCGCGACTCGATTTGCAGCCGGCGGAAGAGTTTGCCGATGCTGGAGTTAGCATACGGGCCGTCGAGCAGGCTGGTTTGGAACTCGGGGCCCTTGCCCACGCTGTAGGTAATGCGCCCGTTGTTGGCGTCGACCAGGTAGAGATCCTGGAAACCGAATTTCTCCACCATGCCGCGAAAGACCGGCTGCCAGACGGCGTGATACGAGCCGTAGCGGCTGCCGTCGCTGGGGTCGCTGAGCAGGTACTTCTTGCCTAGCGGGTTCGGGTTCATGGCCATGTAGGTGGCTTGCAGCCAGACGGCGGAGCGCTGGGGCAGCAGGAGCGAGCGCAGATCGAGCTTCTTATCCGCGAGTTCCTTCTTGTAGTAGGTTTCGACGAACTTCTTGAGAGCACCCATGCGCTCGCGCATGTTCTCGGTGGCGGTGATCGGGTCGTCGTCGAGTTCGCGCGTGGCATTGCCGAATTGCTTGGCCGCCAGCAGCGTGGCGGGGTTGCGCGCGACGGTGACGACCTGGTCTTCGACCAGCTGGAAGTGGCGCTCGATTTCGCGCTTCTTCCCGTCGCGCACCGATTGCAGTTGGCGCAACGCCTGTTCGCGCATTGATTCGGACGCGACCTGATAGCTGCGCCAGCCCAGGAAGGTCATCGCGGCGACGGCTAGCGGCACGAAGGCCAGCAGCACTTGCCAGCGGATCGCCAGGCGGAAGCCTCGGTCGGCGGTTGCATTTTTGGCGGCCATGATAGACCCCTCCTATTTGTTACTCAGCGGCACAGCGCGGCCGATTGGCGCCGCTTCATCGGCGCGGCCCGGCAGGCGCTGTTGAAAGCGCGCACTCACGACGTTGACGGCTTCGGCAACCAATTTGTCGGCATCGAGCACGGTTACCACCCCGGTTGCAGCCGGCCAGTATCTGCGGGAGAGCGGATTAGCCGCCGGCCCGCTGGGATAATCTTGCATCTCACCGGCATCGATCGAGCGCACATCGCGAACCCGATCGACGGCCAAGCCGATGTCCACCTCGCCGCAGGTGAGCACCAAAATCTGATCGCCCGGCGTGTAGGGCCGGGCGGGCATATCGAGCAGACTATCGAGCTGCACCAGCGGCAGCACCTCTCCGCGCAGGTTGATCACCCCGATCAGCGAGGGCGGCGCCTGCGGCACGGGGGTGGCCGGCTCGCCGGTGAGCACCTCGCGCGCGGCGGTCACGCTGATGGCGTAGTCGCGCCCGGAGCGAGTGAAAATGCAATAGTCCTCGCCCAGGTGAGCCAGCCGCGCGCTCAGCCGGGTGGCGAGATCGAAGTGGGCCTCAGTGCTCACGCGTACCTCTTCACGATCGACACCAGATCCGAGGGGCTGAAGGGCTTGGCCAGATAGTCGATCGCACCCTGCTTCTGGCCCCAGAAGCGGTCGCTCTCGCCGTTCTTCGAGCTCACCATAACCACCGGGATATCCTTGGTCAGCGTGTCACGTTTGAGCTGGCGGCAGGTGGCGAAGCCGTCCTGGCCGGGCATGACGATGTCGAGCAAGATGATATCCGGTCGATCCGCGCGCGCGCGCTCCATCGCCTCGACTCCAGTGCTGGCCTGGATGCAATCGTAGCCTTGCGGCGAGAGCACGTTGGCGATCAACTGCACTTCGCTGCGAATGTCGTCGACAATGAGAACCTTTGGCATTACTCCCTCACAAGACGAAATACGGTGGCCTCAGGCCACCGGTTGAACCTCGGCGAAATCGGCGGCGGCCATCACCGGCACGTTCGGCGGCGGCGCCGCGCTCAGTTCCCGTTCGAGATCGAAAGCGCACTCCAGCACCTTGGTGATCCCGCGCTCGGCCAGAGCCGCGCTACGCGCCTGGGGATCGTCGTGGCCGTTGCCGCTGGCGCGGCTGGGATTGGCCAGGCCGATCACGGTCAGGCTGCGAGCTTCCGGCATCCGCTGCAGTTGCCGCAGCTGATCCCAGAGCGCGCCGGCGCCGGTGACCTCGGCGATCAAATGGGTCGGGCCATAGAGCCGGGTCATCATCGGCAGCTGGCGAAAGCCTTCAGTGATGGTGAAGATCTGCCACTCCGGGTGGGCCAGGGCCAGCGCGCGCAGCTGCTCGTGGACCGCGCTGTCGCGATGGCAGGCGATCAAGACCCGCTGGCGCACGGGCGCCAGGTCGGCCTCCACCGCTCCAACCACCACGGCGCGGAAGAGCAGGCGGCAGGCGCGACGAAAGACGTCGAGCAAGGTGTCATCCAACGAGCGAACCGAGCCATCACCGTAGAGCGTGTGGCGTGCCCCCGAGCGCGCGTGCTGCAAGCTCTCGCCCAACTCGTGCGTCAGGCTCTCGATCAGATCGGTGTACGAGCGCGCTTGGTCGGCCGCCGCCCCGGCGGGGGTATCGACCTCTTCGACATAAACGCCTTCGAGACCGGCGCGCAGGGTCTCGAACATCACTTCGAGCAGCTCGCGGCGGGCGCCGTCGTTGAGAGTGGTAACGGCGACCTCGGCGGCTTCCTCGGCTTCGGCCTCGTCGATTTCTTCGAGTCGAGCCGCCAGCGGCTGCGGCTCGCGCGCCGCTGAGCCGCCGTTGAGCGGCGGTACTTCGAGCAAGGGCATCGTGGCGGCCAAGCTCGGCGCCGCCGCCGGCAGTTCGGGAATGATCACGGCCGGCGGTACGGCAATCGGCTCGAGCGCCGGCCGCGCGGCGGGGAAGATCGCCGCCTCCGGCACGGGCGCGGTCTTGACCAGCTCACCGCCGGCCGCTTTGGCCAACACCTCGGCCACTAAGTTGATGACGATTTGCGGCTTGAACGGCTTGGCAATGTAGCTGACGACGTTGCCGATATCCTCGTACGCTTGGCGAATCTCGGCGCCCTTGGCCGAGATCAGAATCACCGGGATGTTGGCGGTGTCGGGGTCTTCGGCCAGCCGGCGGCAAACTTCGGTGCCGCGCATATCAGGCAGAATGAAGTCCAACAGAATCAGCGCCGGCTTGGTGGCTTTCGCCTTCTCGATGGCTTCGGTGCCATCGGCGGCGAGGTCGAGCATGTAGCCCGCGGGCTTGAGGACGATTTCGAGCGCCTTACGAATTGTGAGGCTGTCGTCGACGCCGAGAATCCGCGGCTTCTCATCCATTGCGTGTCTCCTTCCTCACCCTACGAGTGTACCCTGGCACAGCGGCCCCCTCACGGCATCGCTGGGCTAGCGGGCGTGCCGGCCACGGCGCTCTTCCCCCAGCTGCTCGCTGGTCTCGACCAGCAGCCACACCGCGGACTCGTTGATCCGTTGCGGCTGCACCGGCGACTCGGCCGCGACGAAGCGGTAGTTGCCCTCACGTGTGCTCAGGATTCGTTTGAACGCGCCACGCCCCCAGATGCCGGCGGCGCAAGCATCGGCAACGCGGCCGGCGTCGAGGAAGACCTTGGCCGGCGCACCATCGGGAGTCTCAACCGCGAGTTCGCCGGTTCGGCGGGCGGTGCTAAGCGCAATCAGGTCGCGCATCAACGTATCGCCGCCCAAATCGCCGGCGACGAGGTCGAGTCCGGTTGCTGACTCGCTCTCCTGCAGCGCTTTGAGCAAGGCCTTGGCGGCATTCGCAGCGCGCGGGCGGCCGTTACGGCGCACCAGGCGCCCGAAGGTCTTGAGCGCGGCCGCCGTCGGCGCGCGCCGCAACTCGACGGCGACGGCGGCGATCTTGTCCTGGCGATCGCGGAATGCCAGCGCTTCTTTGAGCAGCGGCTCCAGCTTCTCGCGCAAAGCCCCGCTCAGGATGCGGTTGGGCTCTAACAACGCGTGCAGCCGGCCCTCAATGTCAACCAGGTGTCCGACGCTGAGTCCGCCGTCGTGCACCAGATTAGTGGCCACCGGAGCCTTGGTCCGGAGATCGAGTTCGCGCACGCCGCTGCAGCCATCGACCGGCAAGGCGAGCAAAAATGAACCTGCGCGCACAATCATGAACGCAGCCCGCTCGGTAACCCCGAGCAACTCGGTCAAGCCGAAGGCCTCGCGCAGATCCACCACCAGGGCGGGCTGCCCGCGGTGCAGCAGGAACGGCCGAGTGCTCTCACCGGCTTTGGCCGTGTGGAGCACCGCCTCGTCACGCTGATAGACGGCTTCGACCCAGTCGAGGTGGACGCAGAAGCACCCGTCATCGACACCGAAGACGAGAACGCGTGCTGTGCGAGATGCTTCTGCTATCGCTGTGCTCATCATGGGTCCTCCCGCCCGCGCCCTGTAGGAGCAGGAGGTATGCCACGCCGCTTGTTAGGTGACGGCTTCCCGAACTGAGCGCCGCAACGCGGATCTGTGCGGTACCCATTTAACGCAGCGTTCACTATGCGTCACAGCAATTCGGCAGTCAACCGAAAAAAGTCTCGGATACGCGGTGACCAGACCCGAATTCGGGTATCTGCTGGCGACACAAAATGGCACTGGCACCCCCGGTTGCAGGGTCGGCACGCGCCTGCTGGTAGACATTATTGACCCGAGAACGCGATCCGCTCAGAACTGGTAGGTGATCTTCAGGCCAGTCTCGTCGCGCCGGTGCATGCGGCCACCGATGGTCCACGGGTCGTTAACCGTGCGGCCGAAGCTGGTGAAGTACCGCTGTTGCAGGGCGATAGTCAGATCGGGCGTCGCCGCGTAGCTGACCTCCAACAGGGCCGCAAAGGCATTGCTCATCGGGTCGTACAACCCAACGCCGAGCGGAACGATCGTGCCGCCGCGGTAGAAGGTGTTGACCGCCAGGGTCATCAGGAACTCCCAGCGCTTGAGGTCATCGGCACCGAAAGCAGTGCCATCCTGGAGGCGCTCGACTTGGCCGGCAAAACGACAGCGGCTGGGATCAGCACCCGCCCGGCATTGCCACGCCCCCACGCCACCGCTGCTGACGAGTTCATCGCTGTACGGCAGGACGGGAGGATTGTTCGGATCGTTGCTCGGAGAGAAGTACGGATCCTGGCCGGCGCTGACCGCGCCGCGCAGCTCGTCGCTGTTGCCGTTGATGTATTGCCAGAAGAACTGGCCGGTGAGGAAGAACGTGTTGCCCTGGTTCAGCCAGCGGATCCAAGTCGGTCGATCGAAGCCGAGCATCCCGGCCCAAATGTCACGCTTGGTGAGCTGATTGGTCGACAGGGCGAAATCTCCGGTAACCGGGTCGATTACTGGTTGATCGTTCATATCCTGGACGATCAGCTGCTCGTCCTTGGCCGTCGTTTGGTAGGGCTGCCCCAATGAGTAAGCGGTCTCTAAGCGAAAGACGATCGACGTCAGGCTATCCTCGAAGTAATTGGCGGTGAACCCGAAGATGTGAACGTACGGGTGCACCACCTTGGCGGTCACGAAAGTGGGCACGACGCTGGTGCCTGCGAACGACATCCCGCTGAAGCAGGCGGGATCGTTCTTGTTGCGGACACAGGTCTGATTATTTTGATCGACCTGAATCTTCTCGATGTGAACGCCGAACGGCTGGCCGTAGCCGATCGCCTTGCCGCGGCCGTATATGTAGTTGGTAGTGAACTCGAGGCCCTGCGGGGTAACGGTGTGGAAGCGGACGCCGACTTCGCTGGCCTCTTCCGGGTTACGATTGAAGTCACCACGCTGATAGCTGGTTCCTTGCAGATTGAACACCGGGCTGGTGAAGAACAGGTTGTTGGTCTTGCTGGGCACGTTGATTTGCCCGGCGCGCAGGGGATCGGGATAAGGCAACGCCCACGGGCGCGGCAACCAAGCTACTTTGGTGCCGGGCTGGAAATCGAACGGGTTGTAGACCACCTCGACGAACGTGTTTTGGAAGGGGCCGATGACGCCGAAGTCCCACAAGCCCTTCGCCATCCACAGCGGCACGCGGTAATTGTCGAAGGTCTCGTAAGGGAAGCGCCAGGTGACGTCGAGCGGATTCCACACGTCCATGAGCCGGAACTGATCGGCCTCACCCCAGACCACCTGTTGGCGGCCGAGGCGCAGGCTGAGCGGCACGTCGGCGAAGCGGACATCGACGTAGGCCTCGCGCAAGCGGTTCTCCCAGGCGAGGTCGCGGCGATCGGAGTCGGTGAACCGGCTGTAAAGGCCCTGGCGCAAGCTGCCGTCGGGGCGCAGGGTGCCGATCTCGTTACCTTGGACCGGCCCGCCGACGATATCGTCAAAGCGGGTTTGCCCGTGCTGGAGTTCCTCGGGCGCGATGGCGTAGAAACCATCGTAAGCCCCGCGGTAGAGAAAATAGAGCTTCGACTCCTTGAGGAACGGCACGTTGAACTTGTTGATGAACCGCCCGTCCTGAAGCCAATCCCAATCGACCCGCAGGCGCAGCGTGTTGCGGTTTTGCTCGAACTGGAATTTGGTCGCGGCCGAGTGCCGCACCAAGTTCTGCGACTCGAGACTGCCGGCCAACTGCAACGCACCGTACTGCACGCCGGCGCGCGCCGGCCCACTGCTGCCGGCCAGCAACGCCAACCCGACCGCGCAACCAATGCCCAGCCTCACAGATCCGCTCCGTCCGGTCATAGCCCCTCCTCTCGCTCGCGGGTGGGTTCCCTAGCCCATGCGCTGCGTCAATGCCAACCGCCGCGCGGCGGCTCAGCCGCCCTTCTCTATCATGTGGGCGACGGTGAAGTAGTCCTCGGTCACTCCCATGCGCGCGCCGACATTGATGAAGTAGCCCTTTTCGGTGCCGGCGAATCGCGGGTTAGCGGTTGCGGTCGCGTGTTGGAGCTGCACGTCGTAGTAGATGTCGGCATTGAAGAACAGCATCTCGTCTTCGTATTGCACCCGCGCATCACCCGGAATGGCTTCTCTCTTGGCCGTATACATATTGACTGCGGTCTTCCACAGCTGACCGGCGCGGTCATAGCTGTCGGAAATCGCGATCACCCAGGCTTCTTGGTCGACGTAGAGGACGCGCTTGCCATAGGCGTACTGGCTCATCTTCGGCGTCGCCTCGATCACCCAGACGCGGCGCGGCTCCCACACGTCTTCGTAAAGCCAATCCTCCGGGTTCTGCCACTTGGGCGGGAAGTTGCGGGCGTGCATCGTCGCCAGGATGGTGCGCTCGCCCAGCAAGCGGTAGCTCATCCAGCCGATGTGGCCGTTGTAGCCAGCGAAGGAGTCCGAATCGACGTCCTGGCCAAACAAGGCATCGGAGCGCTGCGCCGTGGAGAGCCGGCGCACGCGCCGCAGTTGTGGCAGGTACAGCCAGTTGTCGTCCTGGCGCCCCGGATCGAGGTAACGATAGAAGGTGGCGCCGACCCCCTTGAGATCGAACGGTTCGAGAATCGGGTGCAGCGACTCCTTGTACCGCACCCCCTCCGGATTAGGCATTTCCGGCTTGGGGTCGACATACAGGCGGCCGTTGTAATTGAGCCGGCGGTAGACGTCGGTCAGCAAATGGCGCTCGGTACGGATCGGCTCATGCGGTCCCACCGACCCGCTGTAAGTGTCAACGCCGCTCATGACTTTGTCGTCAGTCAGGAAGCCATTGTAGTAGAAGTTCCACATCACCTTCGCGGCCGCATCCGGGTCATTGGCGTCGACCCGTGGGAACGGCAATCCGGCCACGTAGTTCTCCACCGTCAATGCCCCGGGACCGAGGCGGACCTGGCCGGCATGCTTCTCGGTGGCTTCACGAAAGCGCTTGGGCATCTTGATCGGCTTGTAGTCAACCAGCTCCAGGCGCCAGCCGTAGCGCACACCCCAATCGATGCCCGGCACCAGCAATTCGGTGAACTGGCTGGCGTTCTTTTCCGAGATCACTTGCCCCGCCGCCAAACCGTACTGTTCCAGGCTGGGCGCGCCGCCGTCACCAGCAGAGTCGGCCGGCTCGTCTATCGGCACTGCGGCCTGTGGCGCCGGTTGCGGCGCGCGCACGGGCGCTGCCGGCCTGTGCACATCGGGCGCAGCGGCCGCGGCCACCTGCGCTGGCTCCTCGACCGCCGGCTCTGGTACTGCGAGCACGGCTGGCTCCTCGGCCATCGGGGCGGGCTCGGGTTCCGGCTCAGGTTCTGGTTGACGCGGCGCCGGCTTGGCCACCCGCACTGGAGGCGGAGCCACCGGAGCCGGCTCCACCTCCGCCGGCGCTTCGGCCACCGGAGGTGCGACAGCAACCGGTGCGGCAGGCTCGGGTTCCTCGGGCACATACCTGGGCGCCACCGCCGCGCGTCGAGCTGGCGCCACCGGGGCCGGCGCCGCCTCAACCTCACGCGCCGCTACCGCGGGTGCGGCCTCGGGTTCCTGCGGCACGTAGCGCGGCGCCCGCGCTGCCCTCGGAGCTGCTGCTAATGGAGCGGGAGCAACCTCGACGTTTCGCGCCGCTGCCGCTGGCCCAGCCGAGGGAAACTCACTGATAGCGGCTGGCGGCGGACTGCTACGCAGAACCCGACGAGCGGCCGCGGCGGTGCCGCCACCCACCGCCCCGGCACGCGCGGTCGCCGGTTTCGCAGCCGGGCGGGGCTTGCGCGGCGCACTCGCCACCGGCGCCGGGCGCCGCGCCGGGGGGGCCTGCTTGGCCACCGGCGCCGGCCTAGGAGCAGCCGGCACCGCCGGTGCCGCCGGCGCAGGCAGTGGTGCTGCCGGCGCTGCCGGCGCAGGTGGCCGCCCGTCTTCGGGAAACAGATCTCCCCAATCGACCTGGGCGGTCGCCGCGCTGAGTGTGAAGAGAAGGCCGAGTCCAAAAAAACCGGCCCGAAGTGCCACTGTTCGCATCTGCGCCCCTCCTGCGCGCGGCAGACACTGCAATCGCCGTGCTAGACGCGCAGTAGCGCTTCAACCCGCCATAGGTCAAGTCCGGCGCCCGGGTGCCCGACGCATGTTGGACGACTCGTCAACTGAGTAGCGCAATTTTGTGCGCGCTCCAGGGCTTCAAAACCGCCGCCGTCCGGACTATCGTGCTGGCATGGCCTCTGCTTCGTAATGTGCGGAACTTCGGCTCCGGTCGATGTTGACCGCAGAGATGTCGGCCGAAGAAAGGGTGCTACATGCGACGACGATTCCCCGTGTACCTTGGCCTGGCGGCCACGACGCTCCTGACCATCGCAGCTAGCGTCCACGCCCAAGTTGATTGGGGCGATCTGTTTCCCGAAGAGCGACAGCCCGCGGCACGGCCGGCACCCGCGCCTGCGCGGGTACAACCTGCTCCAGCCGCAGCGCTCCCCGCCGCACCGCCGGCGGCGACAACGCTGGAGCGGTCGTTGCAACGCCCAGCCCAAGTGGCCAGACCGCCGGCGGCACCGGTGCCGGCCGCACCTCGCGTGGCCGCACCCAAAGCCTCTGCACCCAAGAAGGTAGCCATGCCGCGGCCGCAAGCGCCGGTTCGCGAGTTTCCCGCCGCCGCAGCCAGTGCGCCGCGCGCAGACCAGCACAGCAACTTGCGCTCGAGCCCGCCGCCGGCCTCGATCGAGGAGCAGCACGCGGCACCGGCCGCCCCGGCTGAGTTGGAACCGGTTGCCGCACCGCCAGCGGCGCAGCCCGAGCCGGCACCGAAGCGGGTGGCGGCACCCGCGCGCGCTCCTGCTGCGGTAGCCGCCAGCCGTGTTGAGCCACCGGCGGCAGATCAAGCCGATGGCGCATCGGACACCGCCGTGGCACCCGCTCCGGCCGTCGCCAGCCGCGCTGCGGCTCGCCCTGCCGCCCGCGGCGCGCAACGCGCACCAGTCGATGTCCCCGCGGATGAGCCGCCCCTTCAAGGTGAACCGGTAGCTGACGTCGCGTTGCTTACAGCTAACCATCATAACGGTGCTCGCAGCCAGCCCGCGGCCGACGCCATCGAACCCGGCGTCGTGGTCAACGAACAGAATCTCGAACAGTACAAGCACCTGCTCAGCCCTGGCCTGGAGTGGGCCGTTCACTACGGCTGGCGCATCAGGGTGGGGGCACCGCGCCCGATCGAGATGATTCGGGCCTACCGTGAAGCCACCGAGAAATACAGCGGACAGGCCAAGCTGAGCCCGGATGGCTTGCGGGTCCTCAACTGGACGGCGGGATTGCCGTTCCCCAACATCGATGTCAACGACCCGATGGTCGCGCACAAGATCATGTGGAACTACAGCTACTCGTTCGTCGCCACCGACGATTATACCGCCGAGAACTTCGATGCCGACACCGGCACCATTGCCAAGAACAAGGGCATGACGGTCGAGCGGCATTACATGATCGACAACTTGCGCAAGCTCAACTACACCGGCCGCCTCTTCGTCGATCCCAAGCCGAACATCCCGAACTCGGACGACCTGCGCTACAAGGAGTCGCTGCACCCACTGAGCGAACCGTTCGATCTCAAGGGAGTCGGCGGCACGTTCTACCGCTACAACGATCCCAACCGGCAAGATGACAGCTGGCTCTACCTGCCGCAGTTGCGCCGCGTGCGCCGGCTCTCCACCGCCCAACGCTCGGACGCCCTATTCGGGCAGGACAGCGACATCGACAGCTACTACGGTTACAACGGCCACATCGCGTGGATGGACTGGAAGTTCCTCGGCGAGCGCACGATACTAGGCGCCGTGCACGGCCAACATGTGCCGGTGAAGTGGCAAGAGCCCGAAGATTGGGCTTTTGACGACGTCTGGGAGCCGCGCCAGGTATACGTGATCGAGGGCGTCTCCAAGCTCCCGCAATACGCCTACGGCAAACGGATAATCTTCATCGACAAGGAAGGCTGGGTTGTCACCTCCTCAGACATCTACGATCGGGCGGGGCAGTTGTGGAAAGTTTGGGTGAACCTGCGCAGCTTCAAGCGCGAGGTCATCCCGGGCGCCAAGCTGTCGCGGTACTCGGACGAGATGGGCTTCACGCACGCCATCGTGTGCCTCGACACCCAGCTGCTACATGCGACCAAAGCAGCCCTACCCAGCACCCACTCTCAGGGCGAGGAATGTCTGTACTACAACATGGGCGATAAGGTCGGACTCAGCGAAGAGTTCTTCAGCGTGGCCCACTTAATTGAGGCCGGCCACTAGGCTTGCCCCCGGAGGGGAGATGCGCCGCGTGTCTCCCCTCCCCCTCCCTGCGCCATGAGCCGCCGTCAGCCTTAGGTTCGCCTTGACAAACAGACGGGGTTACCGAGATAAGAGCCGCCTATGAAGCCAGCGATCACCCTTATCGCATTGCTCGCGGCCCTGTCGGCCTGCACTCCGCCGGCAGCGCATCTGCCGCCCGCTCCGGCACATGCATTCAGGCGGGCGGAGGACGCCTTTGCGCGTGGGGCCTACGAGCCGGCGGCGGCGGCGTACCGTCAGTTCCTGAACAGCACGCCGGACCCCGCCTACGCACCACGTGCCGCTTACCAGTTGGCGCTCGCGCAGTATCACTTGCAGCAGTATGGCGCCGCGCTGGTGACGTTGGATGAACTGAAGCAGCGCGTGCCCGGGCAGCAGTGGGTGCAAGTGTACGCCTTGCGCGGCGACGCCGAACTCGGCCTCGGCCGCCGGGTGGCGGCGTTGCTGGCCTGGGAAGAAGCCTGGCAGCTGGCCGGGCCGGCCGAGCAGGCGCGCCTGCAAAACCGCATCGGCGCCGTCAGGCCGCAGTTGACCGATGACGAGCGAGCGGAGGTGAGTGAGGTACTGGTCACGGCCGCGGTTCGTGAGGCGCTCGGCCTCGGCGACCTAATGGCCGCCGCACCCATGCCCCCATTCGAGATCGCCGCCGTTCCGGCACCGCCGGAAGTTGCCGCGGTCGAGGAGGAATCAGAACCTGCGGTCACAAACGGCGCCGAGCCACTGCCACCGGCAACAGAGGAAGAAGCGGCGGTCCCGCCAGCACTGGGCGACGAGGCTGAGGCACCCCCCGAAGCGGTCGAGGTGGCCGTGCCGGCTCCCGGGCCCACCACCAAGATTGCCTGCCTGTTGCCGCTCACCGGTGTCGATCGTGCCTACGGGCAACGAGCACTGGCCGGGCTGCGGCTGGCCTTTGCCGATGCCCCCGAGCAGTTAGTGGTTCGTGACACCGGCGGTGATCCGGCCAGCAGCGCCGAGTTGCTGCAGGCTCTGCACCAAGATTCGTCGGTGGTGGCGGTGGTCGGCCCGTTGCGCAGCAGCGAAGCCGAAGTGCTCGCCCCGCTGGCCGAACGCGAGCGGCTGCCGTTGCTGCTGCTGTCACAACGCGAGGGGCTGGCTGGCCGCTTCGTGTTCCAGGTGGCGATGACGCGGGGCCAGCAGGCTGAGATGTTGGTGCGCTACGCGGCCGACACGCTCAAAGTGCAGCGCTTCGGCGTGCTCTATCCCGAGGATGGTTACGGATCGGCCTTTGCCCAAGCGTTCATTGATGCGGTGGCAGCGCAGGGCGCCAGCGTGGTGGGCACGCAAGCATACGAGCCCGGCAACCCCGACTTGGCCGCAGCTGCCGGCGCCGTGCGGCGGTGGCATCAGGCGGGGCTGCAAGCGCTGTTCATTCCCGACGCCGCGGCGACCGCGGCCGCGGTGGCGGCCCAGGTGCGCGAGGGTCTTCCGGACGTCGCCCTGCTGGGCACCGAGAGCTGGAATGATGCCGCCGCGCTGAGCCGGGCGGGCGACGTGATCAACGGCGCGGTCTTCACCGACGCTTTCTTCGCCAGCAGCACGCGCGCCTCAACCCGCGAATTCGTCGAGCGCTTCGAGCGCGGTGAGGGGCGCCAGCCGACGGTGTTCGAAGCCCAAGCCTTCGACGCCGGCCTGGCCTTGCGGCGCCTGATCGCCGGCGGGGCCACCTCGCGCGAACAGATCGTCGGCCAGCTCAACGGCTTGGGCCGGTTCGAGGGCGCTGGCCAGTTGCAGGGCACACCCGGCGGCTTCGGGCGCGCACTCTCGATCTTGCGCTACCGCGACGGGCAGGTCGAAGAGGTGGCGCCGGCCACCGACGGCTGACCCGGCCGCGAGCGATCTGCGGCGGCGGCCACCCGATTGCGGTTGAACTCTACCCCGAAAGGGCACGCCATGATGGAGCTGGCAGTCGCAAACGCGCGCATCGAACTGGTACGCGGCGACATCACTCAGCAGGACACCGACGCCATCGTCAACGCCGCCAACTCGACGCTGCTCGGGGGCGGTGGCGTCGACGGCGCTATCCACCGCGCCGGCGGACCGGCCATTCTCCTCGCCTGTCGCGCCCTGGGCGGATGCAACACCGGTGACGCCAAGATCACCACCGGCGGCCAGCTTCCGGCCCGCTACGTCATCCATGCCGTCGGCCCGGTTTACCGCGGCGGCGCCCATCGGGAAGCCGACTTGCTAGCCAGCGCCTATCGGCGCAGCCTCGAGGTCGCCCGCGAAAACCGGCTCGCGTCGGTCGCCTTTCCCTCGATCAGCACCGGGGCCTACGCTTATCCCGTCGCCCACGCCGCGCGCATTGCATTGCGTACCGTGCGTGACTATCTGCGCTGCCACAGCGACATTACGTTGGTGCGGTTTATCTTGTTCAGCTCTGCCGACCTGCAAGCCTACGCCCTCGCACTCGAGGAGATCGCAGCCACGTGACGCGGCCGCTAGCCGCGCCGTCTCTACGTACCGCGGTTCGGAATTACGGTGATGTATCCAACAGGTTCCCGTTCCCCGGGCAGCAATGCCGCCGCCTCTGCGAGGTCGACCCTTCAAGGATGAAACCTGGCAGGAATTACCGGACACGGCCGAGGGACAGCGCGCGTGTTTCAGGTCAGGGTCAGGATGAGGGAATGAGACGCCGGACGGAACCTCACCCTATTTGTGAAGGGCAGCACTACGCCGCCCCTGACGGCAAGGGCTCGACCTCGAGCCCCATCGCCGCCACCATCGCGTGGGCTTCGCTCGGCGCCTGCCCCGGCGTGGTCAGGTAGCCGTCGACGAAGATCGAGTTCGCCACCACCAAAGCCAGCGCTTGAAACCAGCCGAGGTTGAGCTCGCGGCCGCCCGCCACCCGTAGCTCGGTGGTCGGATTGACCAGCCGAAACAGGCAGAGCGCCTTCAAACACCGGCCGGGATCCAGCGCCTGTCTTCCGGCCAGCGGCGTACCGTCAATCGGGTGTAGGAAATTCACCGGGAGTGAATCAACCGCCAACTCGCGCAGAGCGAAGGCCAGCTCGACCACATCCTCGTCGCGCTCGCCCATACCGATGATGCCGCCGCAACAGGTGGACAAGCCCGCACGCCGGATGGCGGCGACCGTGCGCAGGCGGTCCAGGTAGCTGTGGGTGGTACAGATCTCTCCGTGGAAGCGTTCGCTGGTGTTGAGATTGTGGTTAATCCAGCCGATGCCGGCGTGCTTGAGCGCCACCGCCTGCTGATCTTCGAGTAACCCGGGCGAAACGCACAGCTCGAGCGTGGGGAACTCCGCTTTGATCGCGCGGGCAGCGGCGGCGAAGCGCTCGATGTCGGCCGCGCTCGGCGCGCGCCCGCTCGTCACCATGCAGTAGCGCCGGGCGCCCGCCGCCACCGCGCGCCGGGCGCCCGCCAGCAATTCCTCGACTGAGTCCAATCGGTAGCGGGGAATGGCCGCCTCCGAGATCGCCGATTGCGAGCAGTAGTGGCAGTCTTCCTGGCAAAGACCGCTGCGGGCGTTGCGCAGCAGACACAGCTTCACTCGCCGGCCGTGGAAATGCGTACGCACACGAAAGGCCGCCCGCAGCAGCGCGGGTAGGTCCGCGTCGTCACAGCGCAACACCTCACAAGCGTCGCCGCGATCGAGCGCCTCCCCGCCGATCACGGCATCAGCCAAGGCTTCGTAGTCGTTCGACGGGTTGGTTACGGCAGGCTCAGTGGTGCTCGTCCAGGCTTCCATCGCTCGCACCGCTATCAACACCCCCGCGGCCAAGCAAGCCGCCGGGGGTGCGCGACAAATTTGTGGGTAACGTGGTTCGGTGTTATGGCCGTCATTCCCGCGAAAGCGGGAATCCAGTTTGGCCTTTGGCGCTACGGACAAGCAGTTCTGCGTTTACATCCTGGCCAGCAAACGGAACGGCACGCTGTACCTTGGGGTGACTTCACAGCTGGCAACGCGGGTGTGGCAGCATAA
>JACQVA010000101.1 GCA_016210005.1 Deltaproteobacteria bacterium
CGGCCTCGATGCGCGCGCGAATCGCGTCGATCGCACCGACCGGAAATACCAGCCCCGCCGCCTCCACCTCCCCCGTCACGCATGTGCGTCTACCACAATCGAATCTCCGTGTCCAGAGGCCACAACTCGGGCAGGATCAGCTCCTCGTGGGGTGCAGGGGCGACGCCCCGCATGCGGCGTTGAAGGCAAGCAGCGGCCTGACTCCCGACCCCAAGTCTATGACACAGTAGTGCTAGAGGTCCGGCCTGTCGGACTTGGCACCGTGCAGCGACCCGAACGGGAGCTGACCCGCCGAACCGACGCCGACCGCAGGTCCGAGACTAGAACTATTGACACGGGGTGCACTGCGTATGTACATGGGCGGCGGGGATGAGCATGGAGCGAAGTACCGCGCGAGGTCGAGAGCGCATGGGCGGAAGGTGCCGCGGACGTACCGGCTGGCGCCGGAGAAAGTGGCGGCGACTCAGCGCGCCCTCGGGAGCGCCACGACAACCGAGGCGATTGAGACCGCCCTCGATCTGGTGCTGTTTCGACGCGAGCTGATCGCCGGCACACGAGCCATGTTGGGTGTCACCCTCACGCCGCCGGAGCCTGGCAAGTGAACCCGCGTGCACAAATACGTACTCGATACCAACATCTTCATTGAAGCGTTCCGAGATCCTGCCGCCAACGCTGAGCTGCAACGCTTTCATCTGCTCTTCGCCCCATTCGAGTACCTGAGTGCGGTAGTGGCTCCAGGAGCTCATTGCGGGGACCCGTGGCGCCGCCGATCGACGGAAGCTCGAACGCCATGTGTTGGCGGTCTATGCGCGACGCGGACGGGTCATCACGCCGTCGCGGCGTGCCTGGGAGAAATCCGGCGCGATGCTGGCCGACCTCGTCCGGCGCGACGGATTGGAACTGCAACGCGTTGGCAAAGCGTTCGGCAACGACATCCTGATTGCCGTCTCTTGCCGCGAGGCGGGCTGCATCCTGGTCACCGACAACACCCGTGACTTCGAGCGCATCGCGGGCGTGAGCAGCTTTCGTTTCGTCGCACCCTTCCCCGATCCGAGAATGATCCACTGAACTGGCCGCCAACTTCTGGGGGCCGCCTCCGGCCATATGCCATGAGCCACCCGCGATACGCGCCCTGGTAGCACGGTGCTACCAATCGGTATTAACAACGTGCTACCAACTCGGGCCACCGATCTCCGCTGCGTCTGAAACCTGCTTCGCGTTGCCCGCCGGAGGCGGCCGGCACTGCGCCTGCATAGCTCTGCGCCTCGGATGGCGCGTGCAGGTGGTCCGAATCGAGAAGACAGAGCGGAATGGACAGGTGCTCTGGCTGGTCCAGGGGCGGCTGACGGGAGCCGATGCCGAGCACTTCGCGCAAGAGGTGGCGGGCTTCGTCCGAGAGCACCCGGGCAAGCAGCTGCATCTCGACCTCCAGGAGGTACGTTCGATGGACGACGCAGCGATCACGGCACTGAGGGAGGCGAGCGGCAGGGTGTGCGTCGCCAGCTGCAACCGATTCCTGAAGCAGCTCCTGCAAGCGGAGGGACCGGGCTTCCTGCTGGGCGGGTCGAGCCGATGAACAGCAGGAAAGGCATCCCACCGGTTTGATCGGCACACGGAGGGGCACAATGAGGACGCGCATCCATCAAACAAGTATCGCACACGGGAGGGTGCATGCTGACTTCGCGGGCACCGCCACGGCCACTCTCAGATCTCTGAGCCAGGGCATCGGAGAAGCATCTGCCAATCGCCAGAGCGGCGAGCCGGCGAGGTCGCCGCGGTGGCCAGCATAAAGAGGAGACTCGCATGAGACGAATGACATTCGTGTTAGCGAATCGGCGGGTATGGTCAGCAGTAATCGCTATTATCGGTAGGGTGGTATCTCTGACGGTCGATGGTAGCACAGCCCAAGCCAGCCTGCTCGAAACGATAGCTGTGCCCTCGGACGGCAGTTCAGTAGTTTCGGCTACAAGTCTAGCGAGCGGAATAACCTATTGGATAAGAGCGTCCGGTGCCATCTTCATTGGAACCGTCTGCCCCACCCAACCGGATGCCGATGCCGAATACTACTGCTTTGACCAAATCACACCTACTGATGTTTGCGCAGGATTTGGTCCAACCGTTGACAATGGTTTAGGGATAAACGACAGCACAATAGACAGTACTACATTCCCATACTGGGGAGCGTACAACCCGGCGCATGTCTACACGAGTGTATTCGTTGGACTGGGAGCGCCTATCAGTTTGAACTACCACGATTGCGTCTATTTCGATAACTACGGCTCGCTTACAGTGGAAATCTGGTCAACGGCACCACCACCAACGCCGACGGAGACACCTACTTGGACGCCAACCAACTCGCCGATGGTTGCACCGACGGCAACGCCAACCGCCACACCGACGAGGACGCCGACGAGAACGCCGACGTGGACGCCGCTTAGCGGTGGCGGGGGCGGAACGACGCCAACCAACTCGCCGATGGTTGCACCGACGGCAACGCCAACCGCCACACCGACGAGGACGCCGACGAGGACGCCGCTTAGCAGTGGCGGGGGCGGAACCTCAATCCCTACCCTCTCCGAGTGGGGCCTGATCGTGTTCGCCCTGGGGCTGCTAGGGGCGGGGACGGCCGTTATCCTCCGGCGGCGCGTGGCCATCGAGTAACCATGGCGCAGCAGAGTCAGACGGGGATCGACTCGCGCGGAAGTGCAGCGAGAGACGGCCGTTATCTTGCGGCGGCGGGCGGCAGGGGACTAGTTGTCCGGAGGCGTGGGATGCCTGCGAACCGGTTGACAGCGACTCACCGGAACCAGACCGCAAGAGCCCTACTGGTCAGATTCGCGCTGACATTCCTCGGGCTCGTTCTGCTGTTTTCGACCCTGGTGCAGGTCGATTTGCTCGTGTTCGATGGGGCGGTGGGCGGAGTAGTGTCGAACCTGTCGGCGCGACTCGCGGCGGCCAGTTTGGCGCTTCTTGGTGCGGACGTGGCGCGGGTGGACAACACGATTTCTTACAGGTCAGCAGCTTTCCAGATCGTTTCAGACTGTACGGGGGTCGAGGTCATCGGGCTGTTCGTCGCGGCGGTGCTCGCCTTTCCGAGCGGCCCGCGCCGCAAGGTCTCTGGGCTGATACTGGGGATTCCGGTTCTGCTGGTCGTCAACTTGGTGCGCATGGTGACGCTGATTGATATCGGCGCACGGTACCCCGAAACGCTCGAATACGGTCACTTGTACCTATGGCCGGTGATCATCTTGGCAGTGGCCCTCGCGATGTGGCTCTCTTGGGCGCGGAGCGCGGATCGTGACCGGCATCTTCTGGCTTAGCGTGCGCTTTCTGGCGCTGTATGCGGTGCTCCTTGGCCTGTTCGCCACGGCGCCCATGCAACGCATCGCCGGCGGCTTCGTTGCCGCGATCGGTGCGGGCGTGCTGCGGGCGTGTTTGGATGAGCCGGTCGCGTGGTCGGTGACGGAACCGGCAGCTTGGGCGCCCAGAAGCGGGAAGCTCGCCGTGATCGTGCCGCCGGAGCGCCTGCACCTGAATACACTCGACCACATCCGCAACGTGCCGCTCTTTCTCGCCATCGTGCTGGCGGCCGCACGCGCCCGTCGCCGTCGCTTGCTCGCCGTGTTGTGTGTGGGGACGGCGGCATTGCTCCTGCTCGACGGGATGGTGGTCGCGGGCGAGGCGTGGCAAGCCCTGGAGGACACGGTACCGTTCAACCGCGCCTACCAGGCGCTCGCGGTGCTCGGCATCTATCACGCCACCGGAGGCGCCGGGCTGTTCGCGGCCCCGGTCTTTGTGGGCGCCCTCGCCGCCCTGACTCTGGGCAAGGCGGGGCCACCCCTATCGCAGCAGCCCGGACGCAACGATCCCTGCCCCTGCGGCAGCGGCCTCAAATCCAAGCGCTGCTGCAGAAGATAGATCACCGTTCCGGCTTGCGGGCCGTCCTATTGGAGACGGGCCCGACAAAAGCCCGCTTTCTTCCTTTCTTCCTTTCTTCCGACTGGAGACGGGCTGCGCTCAGATAGCGCTTCCTGGCCGACGAAGAACAGGCACACGCCAGCAGCAAACGTCAACACGTGCTGGATAGCGACAAAGCGGTCCATCTCCAGCGGGTGGTATGCCCACACGGCCACACCGAGGGCGACCAGGGCCACTTTGCGTCCGTTTTGTCCCTCTCGATCAACACTTCGGTCCGGGTCCTCCCCCTCCCATCACCCCCCATCACCCGGAGATTGCTCCGAGAGCTCTTTTGTTACCCCGACAAGGACTCCCCGCGTCCGGTCTGGGTGACTTTTCAGGCCAAGCTGGCAGCCGGCATCCAGGAAGGGGCCGTATGTGAACCCGCGATCAGGTGAAAGTTCAAGCGGAAGTTGTTTGGGTGCTCGCGCAACGCGTCGATGGCCCAGAGCATGCGGAGCGCGACGATGACAGCCAAATACACTACGGCGCTGAGGGAACCGTGCACGGCGCGGTAAAGAGCACCGTAGGCGAGGAACGCAATGGCGAGATCCTGGAAGAAACGAGAGTAGTCAGCGTAGGGATGCCGGCCCGGCAATGTAAGTTCGCGGGCACGAAGCCCACGCCGGGTCACGACCATAGGCTCCTTTCGAACCTCACGGGCGCCAGCGGCGCCGTTGCCTGGGCCATCTCCAGAGTCTTCATGGCTCGATCCCTTCCCCGCCAATAGACGGGCAGTTGTCTGTTGATTCCGACGACAACTAGAAAATGACCTTCTTCTCAACAAGCCGCTGGTAGCGCTCCTCGCCGATCTGCATCAGGCTCTTGAAGACATGCTCGTTGTCTTGGCCGATCATCGGCCCGGGGCGGATGTCGGGGGTGAAGCCGCTGGTCTTTACGTAGGCGCCGTAAATCGTCTCGCTGAAGCCGAGCGGGGGTTGCACCTCGATGAACGTGCGGCGGGCTCGGTAGTGCGGGTCGTCGAGGAGATC
>JACQVA010000102.1 GCA_016210005.1 Deltaproteobacteria bacterium
CCCGATCTCTATGTGGTCAGTTTGCCCGAGCCAGCCGCGGTCAGTTTGGCCGATCTCGCTGTGGTCAGTTTGGCCGAACTTGCCGCGGTCAGTTTCGGTGAACCCACCACGGTCTCATAGCCCGGTCCCTTACACCCCACTCGGCGACTGCCTGACGGCGGAAGTCGCACGTCGTATCATCACCCTGCGAGCGGATGCCGAGACCCAGGCGCGAGTGGACAAGCTCGCCGACAAGGCGAACGAAGGGCAACTGTCCGACCGCGAGCGGGCCGAGTACGACGCGTGCCGTTCGGCCGCGCCGGCGACAGATGCGAGTACTGCAACCTGCGACAAGCCGCCGCGCCGTTCTTTACGTTCCACATCGAACACATCCGCGCGAGACAGCACGGCGGCACCGACGCTTCCGATAACCTGGCCCTGGCCTGCCCCGACTGCAAACGGGTGCAAGGGGCCGAATCTCACCAGCGTCGACCCGGAATCCAATGAAAGCGTTCGCCTGTTCAACCCCCGCATTGATCGTTGGGCAGAACATTTCGCGGTCTCCGGCCCTTTTCTCAACGGACTGACTCCGATCGGTCGCGCCACGGTGGCCCTGCTCCCTGCTTGAGATGAATGCACCGGAGCGCGTCGAGATGCGCGCTGAGCTGCTGAAGTCGGGGACCGTCGACTGAATCCACCGCTACCGCTCAAGCCGCAATGGCTGTGCGGCGGACCTGCTCGATCGCGGCCACCAGCTCGCGGCCAGCTGTGACAGGGGATACGTCCAATTCACCGTACGCATCTGGCCGGCACCAGTCGGACGCTTTCCAACCGTGTCGTGCTCCTTCTTCAACGGGTCATTTCGGCCGCGCAGCCCACACCGAGGAGTCGATTCGCGATCGTCCGGCCATAAGCCATACGCGATACGCCGTGATGCGATGACGTTCCACCCCGCTGCTGCGAGCGTCTTCGGGAACTCGGAACACTCTGACCCACGTGCCCCCACGAGGTCTTTACGGCCGTTCTATACACGTCACCGGGCACCACTGAAGATGGTTTGAATAGTGGCACGGAGGTCGTCTGTGTCTATCGCGCCTTGCCCATCGGTGTTGGCACCGGTGCACCGGGCCTCGGCCTGGGCGGTAATCACCTTCACGAGCGCAGGGAAGTCGGCCGCCGAAACTCGGCCGTCGCAATTGGCGTCCCCAGCTGGCGAAGTGGGCAGCGCTGTCCGGGTTGGCGTCGGCGGGGGCGTTACGGGGCTGGATGTAGGCTGGGGTGACTGCGTCGCCGTAGGAGCCGAAGTCGCTGTCGGCGCCACCGTCGGCGTATCGGTCGGAGCCGGGCTCGGGGTCGGGCTTGGCTCTCGAGGAACGGTGTGCGTCGACGTGGGATGTGGTGTCTTTGTCGATGTCTCGCTGGCGGTCGGCACCTCTCTCGGTGTTTCGGTAGGAGTGGCGGTTGCAGTGGGTGACGGCAACAACACGCTCATTGCAAAGGTCACGCTGTTGTCTTGTCGGTTCGCGTCGTTCACGATCTGGTCGTCGTCTGCGGTAGCGAGAAACAGGCGCTCTTGGGAATCAACGGTTCCCGGCGGCAGGTCAATCGCCACCTGCGCGGAGCTGCCCGGATCGAGCGGCGGAATGAGCGCAGTAACCAACGGTGCTGCCCCTGCATCGGCCGAGTATCGAACTGCGAGCGTACTCGAAGGAGCCGCGGGCGCCCCGCCGTTCACGACCTGCACGATTACTCGCGCCGAACCATCATCCTCGATTGACTTCGAGACCAGCGTCGCAACCAGGTCCGTCGCACCAATCGTGATCGACAACTGATTGTTCGTTTCGTTCAGCTCGCTAAACGTGCCGTCAGGATCGACAACGGCGTACAGCGTATGCGGTCCAGCAGATGCAGGCACGGTCCATGCCGCTGTCACTGTCGTGGTGGCCGCACCATCGAGGAAACCCTGCGATCACTTGCCGACCGATCTCGGTGCCGCCGGAGAGGGGGGCGCCGTCGTAGAACGCCACCTGGAGGCTTTCAACCGGCAGATTGCCGAGGTTTCTCACAGTCGCCGAGAGGGTGATGCTGTCACCCGCCAAGAAGTTAGTCCCTTGTGCAGTGAAATCGCCCGCCTGCAAGCCAACATCTTTCACGAGCGCTCGCTTCAGAACCGCCAAATCGGTGCGACCGAGCTGCGGCACGTTGTCGATGGTGATGCTCTCGCCGCCATCCGTCGTGATCGTTTCCGACCCCGAGTTCACAGCGGTTCTGTCGTACGCAACGGTGAGATTGCCAGCATCGTCCCACGCGGGCGCAAACGACCGCTCGAGCGCTGAATCGGCGAGGAGCCGATCGTCTTGGCTCCATCGCCCCGAGGCTGGATCGTAGACCTTGTAGTAGGGATCGCTGCCATCTGGACTTTGGTTCTCCCACATCAAGGCCAGATTCTCAGCCGGACCGACGCTCAGTGCGTAGTCTGTGAAGGCGATGCTGTCGGTGCCAGCATGCGCCACCTCCGGAGCACTCGCCAGATCGCGATCGAGCACTAAGTCGGCTCCTCGTTGCCAGACCAGGAAGACCTTGCCAGATGGGGCGATGACGGCGCGCAAGTTGCGGTCGGCAACCGTGTCATTAGTGAGTTGCGCGGCGGCGGCCCAGCCGCTGCCGGTCCAGGTCGAGTAGATCACCTCTTGGTCGGAGGCGTCGTCGAGGTTACCGTCCGCGTCGGTCGTCCACGCGTAGACGGCAGCGGTTCCACCTGCCGCCAGAGATTGCGAGGTTCGGGACGTGAGGTTACTGACCAGCGTTTGCGGGATGCTCCAACCTTGCAAATTCGGGTCCCACTTGGCCCAGCGCACCGTATCGGTTGATGCGGACCCGGCACTCGAGTCGCCCACGATTCGGTTCTGAGTGTTGGCCGTCCATGCGAGGAGCACGCTGCCATCAGCCAAGGGTCCGGGCAATCGTGGGTAGTGGTCGAGATACGCGTTGTTGGTGAGCGATGCCGGGAGACTCCACGTTCCAGTCGCGCGATCCCAGCGCGACCAGACAATCTCCACGTTGCTCAACAACGCGGTGACGTCGGTCGTGTTGAGATTTGGATCTTTGATTCGCTCCCATACGGCCACCGCATTGCCATTGCCGTCGAACGCCACCTGCGGGCTGAACTCACCGCGCGTGTCGGCAAGAATCGGCTGCGGGGCGGTCCAGGTCGCCCCGTCATAGCGCATCCAGTTGATGTCCGTGAATTGGACCGGGTTCGCGGTGGCGTTGTCGGAGACGTAGAGCACCATCAGTTCTGAGCCACGCGCCGCGAGCGCCGGCTGGCCGTTGGAAAACACGTTTTCGACCAAAACCATGTCGGTCGTCGGAGATACTGCGAGCGCATCCCGCCTGCGCGAGCGGCTCATAGTCTGAAACCGGCTCAGCCTTGCGGCCTGCTGGTTCGCCACAAAACGCGGCGGGCCACCGGAGAGATAGTCCCTCGCGATCGGGCGCACGGGTCGACGCATTCCTTCGATGACGCGCCAGTCCTTGGCTGCCCCATCTCTGCTTCGCAACGCCTGGGCAGCTGTGAAATCCTTTGTATAGTTGAGGATCGCAAACTGCTCATCCAGCACAACCAGCGAGAGCACGGTGAACTGCACTTCCCCGAAGAACTGCGCTCTCAGCTCTTGAAGAAAGGGGTCTTGCGGCCGTTGCAGGGTGGTGCCGACAGTCCCGCCCACCTTGACCAACCCCTGCGCGGCTTTCAGATCGGGGCCGTAGACGGCCCGGGCACCGAGATCGATCGGCGTACGGAAGCCACCGAAGCCTGTTGGCGGCGGATCGAGCTGGGCAACCAACTGCAAGGCGAGCTTGAGAAGGCCTTGGAGCGTCACCCGCTGGAGGCTGTTGATGTCCAACCCCAGTCGCTTCAACCAGTCCAGGATGCGCAGCCATTGAGCGCCGGGCACGTAATCGCTCAGCAGGAATGATTTGATGTCCTGCGTTCGGTCGAGCGTGAGCTGCAGCCCGACATCCTGCGGCACGATCCCCCTGGTCTGGGTCGCGATGCCATCCGCTACAGCGCTCAGGCCGATATCGACCTCCAAATCGCCAACGGAAAGCTTGGGGCGGCGCAGGTTCCGGGTGGCCGCACCGTTGAATCTGGGACGGGCCAGAGTCCCGAAGTGGATTTCCCATTCCCCGCTGTTGAGTGCGTACTCGAAGCCACCCTCGACGGAGAAATCGATGCCCGTTTTGTCCAGCAGGGGCAGGCTTTGCAGAAACTGGGCGGACTGGTCTGGGAACTCAAACGTAAAGGAATATTGCGGATCGTTGCCGGGGATGAACTGGAAGGGAGCGAGCGCAGCGAACTCACTGAGGAACCCAGGCAGAGGGATGATCGAGACCGGCACGGTGAACGCATCCGATCGCACGCCGGCGCCGTTGACTGCGATGACGCGCAGTTGGTTGACCCCGAGACTCAACGAGCCTGAGAAGCCGAGAGCCATATTGATGCCCGCGCTGGCGCCGGATGGCGTCCCGGGCACTACTTGGCTGAGCGTGCCGTTGGCATAGAACTCGACGGTGCCGGGTGCGCCGTTCCAGTTGACGCTCGCCGCATACTGGTTGAAGACCTGGGCACCGCCAAGAAAGAGTCCTTGGTACTGTGGCTTCACTGCCGTAACGATAGGTTTCGAACCTCCCGATGGACTTAGGGCGATGTCCTGTGCCACCGCCACCGCGCCGACTGGCACCGTCAGGTCCGACGAGTACGTGGAAAAGCCGGCCTTCATTGCGCTCAGTGTGCGCCCCGCAGTGAGGTCAACTGCCGTAAAGTCGTACTGCCCGTTGCTGTCGGTCGTCGTCGTTTGCCCGGCCAGCGTCATCACCGCGCCAGCAAGCCGAGCCCGAGTCGCGGCGTTCGTCACGACGCCCGAGACGCGGACCGTACGCGCCGGTGTTACCGTCGATGGCGATACGCTCGGGCTTGGGGTTCGCGTAGGCGTCGGCGAGATCGCACTAGACACGGTGGGAGTCGGTGTTCGCGTCGGCGGCGCAACGCCCGCGAGCAGCAAATCCACGTTCTCGTCGATGCGGCCGTCCTCGTCGACGTCGAGCCAGAGGCTGACGTTCACACGTACCGGGCCACTGACCCAGCTCGGCACGAGCAGCAGGCGCGATACCTCGCTTTCACCCGGCGCCACGACCACGGTCGTGTCGTGGGCGTGATCCTGGATGACGGAGCCGGTGGGCAAGGTGACGTACGCGCCGAGCAGGACATGCTCGTGGGCGATGCCAGCGGCGCTATACACCTTAGCCTTGATTGTGATCGGAATGCCTGCGATCGCAGAGGTTGGCAGGATCAGTTCCATAATGAACATCGGCGAGCTCAGTTCGGCCGCCCTCAGCTGGGCCGGCGTTCCGTTGTCGTTGTAGTAGTGGTTCACTATCCACAGCCACGACTTCCCTTGCGCGGCCCAACCCTGGCTGCCCCACTGTGACATGCCGCGCCCGTGGCCGTTGCAGTACTGACCCGCCCCCGCCACGTCGCTGAGACACGGCCATCCGGCCGCCGGCGAGCCGGCAAACCCGTCCCCGCAGCTCGCATCGCTGTTCGTGCAGCAGGGCGCTTCACCGGTGGCGCAGTTCGAGGCATTGTCCGGCGCGACCAAGTTGTTGTTCTCGGCGGAGTATTCGGCCCGTGCGATTTGGAGACTCGGGTCGAGGAGTACAATGCCCGCGGTGCGGGCCGACGTGAGCCCTTCGTCGTCGTTATCGAACGCCTGACAGCAGCTACTAGAACAGATGTCATAAGTGCTAGTGCGGGGATGGGAGACGTGGTAGGCGCCGTACGACCGGTAGGCGACTGCGCCGGCCCGCAGACTGTGCGGCTCCCAAGACGGCAGCCACTCATCGCCGAGGCCGAGCCGAACGTAGTCCGCGAGCGTATAGACTTGGACGTTGGGGCAGTCGCTGCAACACGGCCCGTTCGTGTTGCTCACGCCCAGTCGGATCGAACTCGGCGGCGAGGCGGGAAATATCAATGCCGCCCGAGCTACCGTCCCAAGTTCCATCGCGCCGTGCTGTTGGGCCATTGCGGGCGGTTGCAGCCACTGCGACGCCGAGACGTCGACGCGAGCGTGCACCGAGAGTGAGCCGATATCGTGGCGCTCTTCGATCGCCCCCTCGCCGCTGAAAAGTGCGATGGTGGTCCGTATTGTGGCACCGGCGGTGAACAGGACTCCCGTTCGCCGCAACGTCTTATACCCGGCGAGCGCGAAGCTCAGAACGTCCGCCTTCGCCCGCGGCGTCGATCCATCCTCCGGCGCCGCGACCGGAGCGGCGACCCGCAGCGCGAAGTACCCCGCCGCATCAGTCACCGTCTCGACATCGGCTGATTCGAGCGCGACCGCGACCCCGGCCAGCGGCGCGCCCGTCGCATCATCGGTCACGAAACCGGAGGCCACCGCCGTGGTCGGAAGCGCGCGAGCGAGCTGCGCATCGCGTACCGTATCCATCCGGGAGAGCATGAATCGGATGCTCGGCGTCGCCGCGTCGTCCACCGTAAACCAGCTGTCGAGCGGCACGTACCCGGGCATTGTCACGCGGATCGTGTATCGTCCCGTCGCATACCATTTCACGATGGCTTCGCCGCCCGCATCGAACGTGTCGACCACCGGGCCAGGTCGGCAGTCGGGGTCCACGCTTTGCACGACGACCATTGGCGCAACCGCGTAGCCGGTGTCGACATCTCGGAAGCTCAGGACCACGGCGCCGTTCGCCGAAGCGGCGACGGCAGCACAAGCAAACGCCACGGCCGTTGCAACGGTGAGCCCCGCAACCGCGCCGCGAAATCGTTGCACGGGCGAGCTGCGCTTCGCCATGGTTCCGCCAAGGGTCTTGGACGATGCGACTCTCTCCCGACCGCTGGCAGCCCGTCGACCTGAAACCGGCCCACACACCAACATGGGATCACCGCACGGCTGCACGAACGAATCACGCCATGGCGGCAGTGGCATAGAAACCGGGGTAGGCAACCTTGCGCAGCTTGACCGCTGCGGCCATGACGCGGCGTCCATTGAGTGAGACACGCCAGCGGCGTGAGTGTGGAATCTTGCCAATCAACCGGTGGAACTGCAACCGACGTAAGAGAGGCGTTACCTGGGCCGAGCGCTTGGCGGGGTCAGGGTCGAGGGAACGAGGATCGAGCGGGCTAAAGGGGGTCGCCCATTGAAATGAGAATTCACTAGCCCACTTCAGTTCGCTTCACGCTGAGCCGGCTGGGCTCAAGGCTCGCGTGCAGCTCCGCGCGGCGGCGCCGCAGGAAGCAGCGGACGGCGGGATCGCCTTCCAGGCCGATTCCCCCCTCGGTGAAGCTCGGTGAAGGAGGATCCCTTTCTGCTCGAATCACCCCATCGCCCGCTGCGCAGCGCCGACGAGTTGGTCGGCGAGGCGGGTCGGTGCGGTTCCGGGAGCCGATGCCGGTTGGCGCAGGCAAGGACGATCTGCTGCGCTTTGCAAGACCGCCGGTTGCAGCTAGGATGCCCCCATGAACGCAAGGGCAATCCTCGAGCAGATTAGGGCGCTCCCGAAAGACGAGCAGGCTGAAGTTTTCGAGATGGTCCATCGACTCGAAGACGGCGCCATTCCCGAATCCTTCTGGCAGGGAATCGACGACATCCGGCACGGGCGCGTCGTGGACATGGAAACCGCTCTCCGCGATCACCCGCCGAAGTGAGCTACCTGTTCAAGGCGTCGGAGACCTTCTGGCGCAATTTCTATCGCTTGCCGGACAGTCAGAAGGCGGCGGTTCGCCGAGCGTGGAAGATCTTCAAGGCCAATCCGTTCGACTCGCGTCTCGGTGTCCACAAGATCCACGCCCTGTCCGTCAAATCAGGCAAGACCATTCACGCCCTCACCATCCAAGCCGATCTGCGCGCGGTCTTCTTCGTGGAAGGCGATACCATCTTCACCGTGGACATCGGCACGCACGCCATCTACCGCACCTAAGTACCGCAATTCGTAAATACGATGACGTATTATCTGTGGGAATTCCCCGGGTGCCGTGCTACCGTCTCCGCCAGCGGTGGAGGCGGTGCGGATGCCCAGAAAGAGCCCATTCGATGTCGAATTGACCGAAGATGAACAAG
>JACQVA010000103.1 GCA_016210005.1 Deltaproteobacteria bacterium
AAGATGACAGATTGCGTCCCTTTCGGCCATGGGCCTCGGCCTGACAGTACACAGTACTGTCAGACTGGTGAGGATTTGCCCGGTCGGCTGCACGTTACCCACAGATTTGTCGCACACCCACGGGTCGACGCGCCGTTGCAATCGTGCCACGGGCGTTATAGCGTTCGCCGACTTTTGCTCGAACGCGAACACGGATTTGTTATCGCGCGACGACGTGGACGATGTGGCCGTTGGTTGTTTGGTGGGTGGTACTTGAAGGGCTCGGGCTGCTGTCCCTGCCGCTGACCTTCCGCGTCTTCGCCGGCGCCGAGGACCGCGGCTACCCGTTTGCCAAGATCACCACCGTCCTGCTCCTTACTTACGGCTCGTGGATGTTGGCTTACGCCGGCATCGCTTTTGGTACCGCGCTGATCAGCGCGCTCGTGCTTCTGGTCATCGCCAGTGCCTGGTTGGCGGTGCGCCAGCGCAGCGAGTTGCTGGCCTGGCTGGCCGGCGGCGGCCGAACCCTGATCTTGTGCCACCTGGCGGTGTGGACGGCCGGCTTTCTCTTCTTCGCGTGGCAACGCGCGCTCAGCCCGGACATTTTCGGGGCCGAGAAGTACATGGACTTCGCCTTCTTCAACACCTTGTCCCGCACGGCCGTGATGCCGCCCGAGGATCCGTGGATGGCGGGCAAGCCCTTCAACTACTACTACTTCGGCTACCTGATGTTCGCCAACTTGGCGCGACTCATACCGGTGCCCAGCCACATTGCCTACAACCTCTGCGTCGCCACGGTCGGAGGGCTGCTGGCGAGCGGGGTGGTGGCGCTGGCGTGGCGGCTGACTCGGCGCTGGCCGTTCGCGCTGCTGGCGGGCGCCATGGCTGCCGTGCTCGGCAATCTCGATGGCTTCTTGCAGGCGTGGGAGAAGGGCTCGCTGACGCAGCTGGACTACTGGCGCTCCTCGCGCGTGGTGGCCAAGGGCGACACCATCAACGAGTTCCCGTTCTTCAGCACGATTCACGGCGACCTCCACCCGCATTTCATGGTCTTGCCCGTCACCATGCTGCTGCTGGCGCTGCTGCTGGACCGCCGGCTGTTCGCTCCGCGCGAGGGTGAGGATGCCTATTCGTTCCGCGCGCTGGTGCCCTTTGCCCTGCTGGCCTTCGTGCTCGGCGCGATGATCGTGATCAGCACCTGGGAGTTGCCGGTCGGGGTCATGATTGCGGTTCTACTCGCCGGCCGGTTCGAGCCGTTGCGGCCGTTGGTGACCCGACCGCGCCTAACGTTGTTGCTGCGCATGGTGGGGGTGTTGGTGGCGGCCTACGTGCTGTTCCTGCCTTTCTACCTCGGTTTCTCCGCCCCGACGGTGGCGCCCGGCCCGCGTGAGCTGTGCCTCGGCTCAGCTTGCATCAAGGTAGCCAAGACCTCGCTGGCAGAGTTCGTAACCGTCTTCGGCGCGCTGCTGTTTCCCGGCGTACTACTGCTGCTGGTCACCGCCGGCAGGTCGCTGCCGGCGACTACCGAGGCGCGTCACTTGTTGATTGCCGCAGTAACACTAGCGGTGGTGGGAGCGGCCTTGGCCGGGAATGCCGTGATCGTCTTGCTGGTGGCGGTGGTGCTGGCGGCACTGGTGTGTGCCTACGCGCCGGCCGCAGCCAGCGGGGCCGAAGACGGTGCGGCCGAGGACCAGCGCGCGCCGTTCCTGCTGCTCTTGGCTGCCGGGGTGGCGCTGCTGGCTTGCGAGTTGTTCTACCTCAAGGACCCGTACGGTGAGAAGCTGTACCGGATGAATACCGTCTTCAAGCTGTACTTTCAGGCGTGGATTATGCTCTCGCTGGCAGCGCCTTGGTGCTTGCAGCGGTTGCTGGCGCGCACCTGGGCCTGGACGCCGGCACCGGGCGTGATTGCGGCGGCAATGGCAGCGCTGGTGCTGGCTTCGTGTGCCTATCCGCTCGGCATCACCGCCGGCCGCGCTGCCGGTGCCAGTGCGCGGGCGACGCTCGACGGCACCGCCTACCTGGCGCGCGAGCACCCCGACGACTTCGCCGCCATCGACTGGCTGCGCCGCAGTGTTCGCGGGCTACCGGTTATCCTCGAAGCCACCGGCGACCCCTACTCGTACTACGCCCGCTTCTCCGCCAACACCGGCCTGCCCACCGTCATGGGGTGGGCCAACCACGAAGGCCTGTGGCGCAGCCACGAGCCCGAAGTCGAGCAGCGCAAGAGCGAGGTGCGGCGGGTGTACGATGCCGCCACACTCGACGAGGTCGCGGCGCTGCTCGATCGCTACCGCGTGGAGTACATCGCCGTTGGCGACCTGGAGCGCAAGGATCATGCGCGCGGCTTGCAGAAGTTCAGCGCCTTGCCGGTGGCCTTCGGCCAAGGCAACACCACCGTCTATCGGCGCCGGTAGTTGTCAAGCTGAGCGGAGGTTCGACGAGCAAGCTCGAGGCATTCGATTCCCGAGTTTCCACCTTCGCTGCGCCGCGGTCCATGCGGGTTCTCATCGCGCTCACGTATTACCGGCCGCACGTCAGCGGCCTGACGATTTACGCGCAGCGGCTGGCCCAAGGCCTGGCGCGGCGGGGGCACGCGGTCACGGTGCTCACCTCGCGCTTCAGCGCGCGGCTGCCGGTGCGCGAGCGCGACGGCGATGGGGTGGAGGTGGTTCGGGTTCCGGTAATCACCAAGCTCAGCAAGGGCGTGCTCATGCCGCTATTTCCGCTCTATGCGGCGGCGTTGGCGCGGCGCCACGACGTCATCAACGCCCATCTGCCGCAGTTTGAGGCGGCGTTGCTCGCCGGCATTGGCCGCGCGCTCGGGCGCGCGTTGGTGCTGACCTACCAGTGCGATCTGCGCATGCCGCCGGGCCGCTTCAATCAGATGGTGCAGGCGAGCCTGACGCCGCTCAACGAGTTGGCGGCCCGGCTGGCAGACGCGGTCGTGGTCACCACCGCCGACTATGCCGCCCACTCCTCGTTCCTGCGCCGGCACCAGGGGAAACAGGTGGTGATCCCGACGCTCATCGACATGCCGCGGCCCGATTCCGCCGGCGGCGAACGCTTCGTGCGACGCTGGCAGCTGGAGGACACGGTGCGCATCGGCTTCGCCGCCCGCTTCGCCGCCGAGAAGGGGGTCGAGTATCTGCTCGAAGCCTTGCCCCGCGTGCTGCAGGAATTTCCCAAACTGCGGGTGGTGTTTACCGGGGCGTATCAGTACACGGTCGGCGAGGAAGCTTACCTCAAGTACCTGGCCCCGTTGCTGGCGGCCTTTCGCGAGCAGGTGGTCTTCCTCGACCTGCTCGACACCCAGGAGATGGCCAGCTTCTTCGCCGCCTGTGACGTGCTGGCGGTCACCAGCCTGAACTCGACCGAGTCGTTCGGCATGGTCCAGGTCGAAGCCATGCTTTGCGGCACCCCGGTGGTGGCGACCGACCTGCCGGGCGTGCGCGAGGCGGTACGGCGCACCGGCATGGGGCTGATCGTACCGCCGCGTGATCCGGCCGCGCTCGCCGAGGCGCTGATCCGAGTCCTGCGCCGCCGCTCCGAGTTCTGCCGGCCGCGGGAAGAGATCGTCGCACAGTTCGATCTCGAGGCGGCGCTCGCGGCTTACGAAAACCTGTTCAGCAAGTGCCTCGGGGCACGCGCCCCGGTGCGTTGATAGACTGGGCGCGGCATGTACGACGAGCAATACTACGAGGGCCATCGGCTGGACGAGGACCGCATCGCGTTGTGGTACTACGCTCGGGTCGTGCGCCGGCTGGGCCGGGCCGGCGGCCGCCTGCTCGACTACGGCTGCGGCACCGGGCACTTGCTCAAGCGACTCACCGGTGCTTTCGAGTCCTTCGGCTACGACGCCTCCGCCTATGCCCGCAGCCGCGCGCGGTTGACCGCCCCAGAGGCCGTTATTCTGGAAGAGTGGGCCTCGCTGCCGCCGGGCAGCCTGGATGTGGTGGTGGCGCTCCACACCTTGGAACATCTGCGCCGGCCGCACGCGGTCATGCCTCAGCTCGCCAACTTGCTGCGGCCCGGTGCCGTATTTCTCTTCGTGGTCCCTAATACCAACAGCTTGGGGCGACGGCTCAAGCGCGCCAACTGGTTCGGCCACCGCGACCCCACGCATTACAGCCTGCTGAGCCAAGGCGAGTGGGTCGAGCTGACGCGACGGGTGGGGCTGCAGCTCCTGTGGGTCAGCGGCGACGGCTGGTGGGACGCGCCCTACCTGCCCTTGATCCCCACCGCCATCCAGCGGCCGCTGTTCGGTGCGCCCGCCGCGCTGCAGCTGTTTGCCCCGATTGCCCGCCCCTTCCTGCCCGCAAGCATGGGTGAATGCCTGATCGTGGCCGCACGCCGGGTATAAGAGCATGGCATTATCCATGGCGATATCCGCCGCAATATCTCCGCTAGTGACTCGACCGCGCTCCGCCGGTTAACTGAATAGTTGCCGGTGTGGTGAGCAATTGCCGCAAGGTACTCACTTGATAAGTAACTCCTCATCGACTTGATCATACGGCGTGCTCCGGCACCGCCCTTGCTGACTGTCAGGCGGCCTCATTTGGGGTCGATGCTGGCCGTGTATCGAGCGCAATGGCTGCTGCCACCAAACCATCCCTCGACGCTGATCACAAGGAAGTCTCGTGCTGGCTCAGCGAGCTGCCTTCGTTGGAGCGCCGGCCGCCTCATCGCGCCGACGCGGCGGCGCTGGCCCGGATGCACGCGGGCGCGCCGCCGGCGGCGGCAGCCGGCGGCGCGGCGTTGGAGCCCGAGCTGATAGAGGCTTTCGGCGTCGAAGCCCGGGAGAGCTTGCATATCTGTGAAGAACTGCTGCTGCAGTTGCTCCAGCAGCCGAACAGCGACGAGGTCCGCTTCGCCCTCCTCCGCCGGCTGCACACGCTCAAGAGCGCGGCCGCGGCGGCCGGGCTCGAGGCGATGGCGGCACAGATCCATAACGCTGAGTCGTTGCTTGAAGCCGCGGCCACGGACCGTACCGACGACGATCACCTGACCGCCCTGCTGCTCCAGCTAACCGACGTGGTCGCCAGCCTGGTTGGTGAAGTCAGCCTACTGTGCATGGGCGGCGCCCGGCACCGCGCCCCGGTAGCTGTGAGCCCGGCGGGGGCGCGGCGGTTGCCGGCCTCCCGTTTGCAAGCCGTATCGCTCGAAGCCGCATTTCGCCGCCTGCACCCGGCGGTGCGCGAGGCGGCACGCCGTGAAGGCAAATTGGCCGAGCTGCGACTGCAGGGCGGCGCGTTCGGCGTGAGTCAGAGCGTGGTCAAGGCCCTGTTCGGGCCGCTACTGCATCTTGTCCGTAATGCGGTCGCACACGGGATCGAAGCCCCGGCAAAGCGCACTGCCGCCGGAAAACCGACCGCGGGCACGGTTTGCGTTGCCGGCGAGATCGGCCCCGACGGCGACTTGCTCGTCAGTGTCGCCGACGACGGCCGGGGTCTCGACTTCGCCGCCATCAGTGCCCAGGCGCACTCGCGTCAGTTGATTCCCGCCACCGCCGAACCCTCACGCGATGAACTGCTGCGCTTGATCTTCCATCCCGGCTTCTCGACCCGAGCGCAGGCCACGGATGTGGCTGGGCGCGGTGTCGGCCTGGATGTGGTGGTACACGAAGTCACCGCGTTGCGCGGCCAGATCGCGGTCAGTTCCGCCGACGGCGTCGGCACCACGGTGCGGTTGAGTATTCCTCGTCAAACCTGGGCCGACGCCGGCTCATTACCGTGAGTAGTAGCCCGCTTTCCGAGCCCTGCTGCCGGCGCCCGCCCCGCGTGCCGGGGCCCAGCCTCTAAGACCAAAGCCCGCCCCCATTGACAGCGGGTGCGTTTTCGGGCTAATTGAAAATGAGTTTCAAAATCTTCTTGGGCTGAGAGACGGACATGACGAGGCGGGCACACGATTCGGTTGGCAATCACTGGCGCAGGACAGCGATGCTGCGCCTTGTAATGCTGGCGCTGTCGCTCGTGCTGCGGGCGCCCGCGGCGGCGGCGATCGAGCCCGAGGCCGCCAAGCGCCTCTTGACGCTGCTCACCGCCGTTGGCGAGGAATACCGTGAGGGCCTGGACAACACCGGTGAGCTGGTGCGACCGCTCGAGTACGAGGAGGCGCGCAGTTTCCTTGCCGAAGCCCGCGTGCGCTGGCAGCAAGCCGCCGCTGACGACGCCGGTGAGGTGGCGCAACAACTCGCCGCGCTCGGCGCCGCCATTGAAACCAAAGCCGGCGCCGAGCAGGTGCTGGAGCAACTCGAAGCCGTGCGCCGGCAAATCCGCGTGACGGCTGGAGTCAGCGAGGAGATCTACCCGCCAGAGGCACCGTCGGCCGCACGTGGCGCGGCGGTCTTCCGGGAGCACTGCGTCGCCTGTCACGGCGCGCGCGGGGACGGGCAGGGGCCGGAGGCGGCGCGCCTGGAGCGCAAGCCGGCCGATTTTACCGATCCCCAGTTCATGCGGGGCGAGACGCCGTACGACTTCTTCCACGTCATCAGCGCCGGCAAGCGCGGCGCCGCGATGCCCGCGTGGCAGGACGTGCTCTCGGTGCAAGAGCGCTGGGATGTGCTGGCTCATGTGTGGCGGCTCGGGCAGACGCCAGCACAACTGGCGCAGGGCCAGGGCGTCTACCTCAGTCAGTGTGCCGGCTGTCACGGCGCCGGCGGGGACGGCAACGGCAGCTACGCCCCGCAATTGCTCACCCCGGTGGCGGATCTCACCGAGCCGGCACGGTTGGCGCAACGCACCGAAGCCGAGCTGTTCGATTTGGTTCGCAATGGCGTGGCCGGCACGGCGATGCCGGCTTTCCGCAATCTGACCGAAGACGAGCGCTGGAGCGCAATCGCGTTTCTGCGGCTGCTCTCGCTCGGCGGTCCCGGCGGCGGCAGCGGCCCAGCGCCGCCGAGCACTGGCGCGCCGGCGTCTCAAGGCGCTGCCGCCGCCAGCGCGCTGGCCGAGACCCGCCGCTTGTTGGCGGCGGCGCTGGCCGCGTATCGCGCCCGGCAGCCGCAAACGCTGGCGCTGGTTTCGGATGCCTACTTCGAGTTCGAGCCGAGCGAAAAGCCACTGGCCGTGCGGGCGCCCGGGCTCACCCGGCAGATCGAGGCGCGCTTTCTCGAACTGCGCGCGCTGGTTTCGCGCCCGGATGCGGAACCGCAGGTGGCCGGCGTGATAGCCGCCATCGAGGCCGATCTCGAGACCGCGAGCGCAGCAATGGCCCCCCAATCGGGCTCGTACGCGCTGTTCGCTCAGTCGGCGACGATCATACTGCGCGAAGGCTTCGAGGTCGTTCTCATCATCGGCGCTCTGGTGGCGTACGTGGTCAAGTCGGGCAATCCCCACATGCAGCGGTCGATCCTGCTCGGCGCCGGGGCCGGTCTGGCAGGCAGCGTCCTCACCGCCTACGGCCTCCTGAGCTTGCTGCACGGTACCGCGGGCCCAACCGCCGAGACCCTTGAAGGCGTGACGATGCTGTTGGCAACCGCGGTCTTGTTTTGGGTGAGCTACTGGCTGATCTCGAAGGTTCAAGCGGAGAAGTGGCAGCGGTACATTCAGGGCAAGGTGCAAGCTGCGCTCTCGCGCGGCAGCGTGATGACCCTGGCTGGCGCGGCCTTCCTGGCAGTCTATCGCGAGGGCGTCGAAACGGTGCTCTTCTACCGGGCGCTGGTCGGTTCGGCAGACGGAGCCATCGGCGCGATCGCCGGCGGCCTGGCCGCGGGCGCCGCCTTGCTGGCGGGGCTGTACTTGACGCTTCGTCGTTTCGGGCTGCGCCTACCGATCAAGCCGTTCTTCGTCGGCACCAGCGCGCTGCTTTACGGCATGGCGCTCGGGTTTGCCGGCAACGGCATTGCCGAGTTACAGGAGGCGGGTTGGATCGCGCTAACGCCGGTGGCCGGGGTGCCGCGAGTTGAGTTCCTCGGGCTTCACCCAACACTCGAAACGTTGTTGGCGCAAGGAGCGCTGGTGGCGCTGGTGATCTACGCGGGTGCGTCCACACTGCGGCGCCGGGCGGCCCGGCCTTCGCCGCTCGACAACCGGCCGCCGCAAACCGGAGCGAGAATCGCTGAGGACTTGCGTCTAGCGGCGGGCGAGGCGTCGCCAATGCAAACGAGGTGAGCGGCGTCGTTCGGCGATCACCGAGCGGCAGCCAAAGTGCGAGCAAGACACGAGGGAGAAGGAGAAGACATGAAAGTCTGGCAGTTCTTGATGGTAACGGTAACGGTCGCGGTGACGGCGGCGGCCGCGCCGGCGCGGGCACAGGACGCCGGCGCGCGCGAGCGGATGAAAGAGCTGGAGCGCCGGCAGGAGCAACTCGCCGACGAGCTGCAGCGGCTGCGCCAATCCCTGGAGCAGCAGAAGACCGAGAAGAAGGTCGAGGAGGTGGAGCGCCGCCAAGGCATTCTAACGGACGAGCTGCGGCGGTTGCGCGAGGCCGTGGTCTTGCCCGAGACCCGCGAGCTCAAGAGCGCGTATGGCCTCGGACCGGCGGCCTCGAAGGTTTACGGCCTCGAGCGCGGGCTCTCGATCGGCGGCTACGGCGAGGCCAACTTCAAGAACGTGGTCTCCGACCGCGGCTCGACCCGTGACGAGTTCGATTTCCTGCGCTTGGTGCTCTACGCCGGATACAAATTCAACGATTGGATCGTCTTCAACTCCGAGACCGAGTTCGAGCACGCCTCGACCGGCAAGAAGGGCGAGGTCTCGGTCGAGTTCGCCAATCTCGACTTTCTCTTCCATCCCATGGCGAATCTGCGCGCCGGATTGCTGCTGGTGCCGATGGGCTTCATCAACGAAATCCACGAACCGCCGTTCTTCCACGGCAACGTGCGTCCTCAGGTCGAGCAGCAAGTCCTGCCGTCCACCTGGCGCGCCAACGGCATCGGGCTGTTCGGCGAACTCCTGCCCGGCCTGCAGTATCGCACCTACGGCGTCACCAGTCTGGATGCCAAGAAGTTCCGTTCCGGCGGCATCCGCAGCGCGCGCCAGAGCGGCAGCGGCGAGCTGGCAGACGACTTCTCGTGGGTCGGGCGGCTGGACTACACGCTCCTGCCCGGCGCCTCGATCGGCGCGTCAGCCTACCTCGGCGAGCAAGGCCAGAACCAGGATTTCGGCGGCGTGAAAGCCGACGTCTTCACGCAGATCTACGAGGCCCACGCCCAGGTTCGCGCCCGCGGCCTCGAGCTGCGCGGGCTCGGCGCCCTGGTCCATGTCGGCGACGCCGAGGTGCTCAGCAATGACAAGACCATCAACCCCAGGGCAGGTGACCCGAGCAAGCTCGATCAGCCGGTCGCCGAGGTTATGCTGGGCTACTACGGTGAAATCGCTTATGACGTGTTGCCGCTGCTCATGCCCGACACCGCCCACTACCTCGCCCCCTGGTACCGCTACTCCCGCTTCGACACCCAGAACTCGGTGCCCGACGGCTTTCGCGCCGACAACACGCAAGACCGCAACATCCACGAGGTCGGCATCACCTACAAGCCGATTCCGCAGGTGGCGTTGAAACTCGACTACCGCGTTCAGGACGCCAAGACCGGCGAGTTGCCCGATGAGATCCGTGTTGGTGGCGGCTTTGTCTTCTAGACCGCCGGCCGCCGTGATTGCGGCGCTGGCCGGCTGTTTGGCCGGCGCGGTGTTGTCGCAGCCGGCAGAGGCTACGCTATTTCACTCGCGCGAGGAGGCGCTGCGGCTGGCTTTCCCCGACGCCGACCGCACCGAAGCGCACGACTTCTTCCTCACGCCCGAACAGCGCTCGGAAATCGAAAGCCGGGCCAAGGCGCCGCTCGATTCGAACCTGCTCACGGTCTACGTCGGGTACCGTGGCGACGAAAAGACGGGCTACGCGCTCCTCGACACACATGTGGTGCGGACGTTGCCGGAGACCTTCCTGGTGGTGCTGAGGCCGGACGGAGCGGTAGCCGCCACCCATGTGCTGGCTTTCTACGAGCCACTCGACTACCTGCCCGGGGAGCGTTGGCTGGTGCAGTTCCACGGCAAGCGATTGAGCGACGATCTGAACATCGGCCGCGGCATCGCCGGCATCACCGGCTCGACGCTGAGTTCGCGGGCGGTCGCCGGCGGCATTCGCCGGGCCTTGGCGATTCATGCTGTGCTGCTTGGAGGTCAGTAAATCGTGCGCTTCGTCATCAGCGGTGAGTGGAGCAAGAACCGGCTGCTCAAGGTGATCGTCTGGTGCTTCCTCGTCTACACCCTCATCCTCTGGCTCACCAACGCCGGGCTCTACTTCGCCAAGATGGGGCTGACGCCGACTTCCGTGGTCGAGTACTACCGCGGCAACCCCGAGCGCTTCCTCCAGCCGCGCTCGGCCTACGGGCTCCTGGAGATGCTGCACTTCCACAGCTTCGCCATGGGCATCCTGTTGCTGACGCTCACCCACCTGCTGCTGTTCGTGCCGATCTCGCCGGCCGTCAAGGCCTGGGGGATCGCCCTGGCATTTGCCGCCGGCCTTGCCGGCGAGCTGAGCGGCTGGGGCGTGCGCTTCGTCCACGTCGGCTTCGCTTATCTAAAGATCGCCTCCTTCCTGGTCTTGGAGGGTGTCATCTTGTGGCTGATGATTCTGGTAGCCTACGCGCTGCTGTTCGAATTGCCGAACGGATATGCGCAAAGCGATCCGCCGGCGCGCCCGTCATGAGCATGCTCCTCGCCGCTCTGATGGTTGCAGCCACAGTCGGATTGGCCCCAACCACCGAGGCCGAGATGGCACGCGCGGGCCAGCCGGTCATGGGTACCATCCTGCAGGTTACGGTTGTGGCCAGCGATAGTGCTACCGCCCGCAGCCTCGCTGACGCCGCGGTAACCGAGGCTCGGCGCTGGGACGATGTGCTCACGACCTGGAGGGCGGAAGGGGAACTGGCGCGTTTGAACGCCCGCGCCGGCCTCGGTGCGGCCCGCATCAGCCGTGAGCTGGCGGCGGCACTGCGGCAAATGCGGCAGTTGAGCGCTGCCACCGGCGGTGCCTTCGACCCCGGCGTTGGCCCGCTGGTAAGGGTCTGGCGCCGGCCCGGACCGCACGCCACCGCGCCCGCCGGCGCCGGCGGTTCTTACATCGATGATGCGGCGCTGACGCTGACGGGTGACGAAGCAGCCCTGGCCGCCGGAGCCGCTTTGGATGCCGGTGCTATCGGCAAGGGCATCGCGCTGGATGCGATTGCGGCGCGGTTGCGCGCCGGCGGTGCCGCGGCAGCGTTTCTCGACTTTGGCGGATCGAGTCAACTCGCAATCGGCGCGCCGCCTGAAGCACCTGAGGGGTGGCCAGTGCTGGTGGCGGGCGTCTTGCCGGGCAGCGCCCACGGCGTGATTGCTTTGCGCGATGCGGCGGCTTCGACCTCGCAAGCGCTGGGTGCCGGTGCCGAAGCCGGCCCGATAATCGACCCGCGGTCGGGGATGCCGGTCCGTCCTCCGCTCCTGGCCACCGTCCTGGCGCCGGATGCGACCACGGCGGATGCCTGGTCCACCGCACTCATCGTCATGGGCCGGGCGGGATTGACGCAAATCGACGCCAGCGGGCTGGCCGCGTTCATGGAAGATGCCAATGGGTCAGTGACGACGCGGCGCTTTCTGCTGCAAACACCGAGGCCAGCTACTTGGGCCAGTGCCCGCGCCAAACCCTAACAAGAAAAGGAATCTCACATGAAGGTTCAACCCGATCGTATGCACCGTCGAGGCGCGCTCACCGGCTACGGCGGCGGCCTCAGGGCGAAGACCTGGCTGCTGCTACACGAAGGCGTGCTGTTGGTCTGACCGCCGAGCCCGCGACGCGCAGCGCACACGGAAGCGGATTTCACCAGGGAGGGAAAATCGAATGAACAGCACGCGCCTGCCGGCGCTTTGCCTGGCGCTCGCGCTGTCGGGAGCCGCCGCCGCCTGGGCCGAGGAAGCCAGGAAGATCCGCGACAACTCCTTCCTGCTCGAGGAGGCTTACAACCAGGAGCCCGGGGTCATCCAGCACATCCAGGCCTTCCAGTACATGAAGGACGACTCCTGGGGCTACGCTTTCACCGAGGAGTGGCCGGCGCCGCGGGAAACGCACCAGTTATCCGTCACCGTCCCGGTGAATCATAGCGCCGGCGGCGGCGCGCAGACGGGCCTGGGCGATGTCCTGCTGAACTACCGCTACCAGCTGGTCTTGAAGGACCCGATCGCGCTTGCCCCACGGTTGTCACTGATTGTGCCGTCCGGGGATAACCAGAAGGGTTTCGGCGATGACGCCACTGGACTCCAGCTCAACGTTCCCTTCAGCTACGAGCTGGGCGACAAGTGGGTCACCCATTGGAACGCGGGCGCCACCTATGTCCCTGCGGCCAAGGGGCCGGCCGGCGGGCGCCGGGACAAGAGCGCTGTCAACTACGGAGCGAGCCTGATTCACTTGGTGTCGGAGAATTTCAACCTGATGGTCGAGGCCGCCGGCAACTCCGTCGAGGCCCTCGACGGCAATGGGCTGATGAAACGGGAGGACTCGTTCTTCATCAACCCCGGCCTGCGCTTCGCGCTCAACCACTACTCCGGACTGCAAGTCGTGCCGGGGCTCGGCATGCCGATCGGTGTCGGGCCGTCGCAAGGGGAATACGGGGTGTTCGTCTATCTGTCCTTGGAGCACCCCGCGTTTTGACCGCTCATGGCCCCTTGAACACGACCAGCGCCAGCGGCGGGAGGGTGATGACCAGGGAGCAGGGGCGGCCGTGGGTGGGGGTGGCTTCGGCGGCGACGCCGCCGGCGTTGCCCAAGTTGCTGCCGCCGTAGATGGCGGCGTCGCTGTTGAGCAGCTCGCGCCAGTAGCCGCCGTGGGGCACGCCGAGGCGGAACCGCAAGCGCGGCACGGGCGTGAAGTTGCACGCAATTGCCAGCACCTCGCCCGACTTGCTCCGGCGCAGATAACTAAGAGAGCTGTCGTCGCTGTCGTGACAATCGATCCACTCGAAGCCGGTGGCGTCACAGTCGAGCTGATGGAGGCCGGGCTCGGCGCGATAAGCGGTGTTGAGGTCGCGCACCCAACGCTGCAAGCCGCGGTGCGGGGCGTACTCGAGCAGGTGCCAGTGCACGCTCTCGTCGTGATGCCACTCGTGCCATTGCCCGATGTCGGCACCCATAAACAGCAGCTTCTTGCCCGGTTGCGTGTACATGTAGCCGAGCAGCAGCCGCAGGTTGGCAAAGCGCTGCCAGTCGTCACCCGGCATCTTGTTCAGCAGCGAGCGCTTGCCGTACACCACCTCGTCGTGCGACAGCGGCAGAACGAAATTTTCAGTGAAGGCGTAAAGCATCCGGAAAGTGAGATCGTTGTGATGGAACTTGCGATGCACCGGGTCGCGGGCGATGTACGACAGCGTGTCGTTCATCCAGCCCATGTCCCACTTGAAGCCGAAGCCGAGGCCGCCGACGTAAGTCGGGCGTGACACCATGCCCCAGGCGGTCGATTCCTCGGCGATGGTGATGACCCCGGGGTGCTGGCCGTAAACCTGTTCGTTGAAGCGGCGCAAGAAGGCCACGGCTTCGAGGTTCTCGCGGCCGCCGTACTCGTTGGCCAGCCACTGGCCGTCGTGCCGGCCGTAGTCGAGGTAGAGCATCGAGGCCACCGCGTCCACCCGCAGCCCGTCGATGTGGTACTTGTCGAGCCAGAAGAGCGCGTTGCTGATGAGGAAGTTGTCGACCTCCCAGCGGCCGTAGTTGAAGATCAGCGTGCCCCACTCGCGGTGCTCGCCCTTGCGCGGGTCGGCGTGCTCGTAGAGGTGGGTGCCGTCGTAAAAGGCCAGGCCGTGCTCATCGCGCGGGAAGTGTGCCGGCACCCAATCCATCAGCACGCCGAGGCCGCGCTGGTGCAGGGTGTCGATCAGGAACATCAGGTCTTGCGGTGTGCCGAAGCGGCTGGTCGGGGCGTAGTAGCCGATGGTCTGATAGCCCCAGCTGGCGTCGAACGGGTGTTCGGTCAGGGGTAGGAACTCGACGTGGGTGTAACCCATCTCGCAAACGTAGTCGGCGAGCTTGGCGGCCGCTTCGCGATAAGTCAGCCAGCGATTGCCGTCTTCCGGCACGCGCATCCACGAGCCCAGGTGCACTTCGTACACGGCCATGGGCGCAGCCAGCGGATCGTTGTGCCGGCGCCGCTCCAGCCACTGGCCATCACCCCAATCGTAGCCGGTGAGGTCCCACACCTTGGAGGCGCTGCGCGGGCGGATCTCGCTGGCGAAGGCGTAGGGGTCGGCCTTCTCCACCTTGTAGCCGTTGTTCTTGGAGGCGATGAAGTACTTGTACAGTGCGCCGACGCCGATGCCGGGGATGAAGCACTCCCAAATGCCGGCTTCCTGATGCCGCAGGACCATCGGATGCGAGCGCGCATCCCAACTGTTGAAATCGCCGACGACGGAGACTGCCGCCGCGTTGGGGGCCCAGACGGCGAAGCGGGTGCCGCGCTGGCCGTCAACCTCGATGAGATGCGCGCCCAGCTTCTCGTAGCTGCGGTAGTGCGTGCCCTCGGCCAGCAGGTGGAAGTCGTATTCAGTCAGGAACGGTGAACTCATCACAGGCCTCGGCACCGAACTCAGGCCACGCCCGCCTCGCGCCGCATTTGTTCCCCGAGCTTGCGGTTCATCCACGCCACCAGCCACGGGGCCAGGCGTTTGGTGTAGTACGCGAACCAGGCCTCGGGCGAAATCGGCGCCACCGCGCGGTTGCGCTGCACCGCCTTGAGGAGGTTCTCGGCCACGCGCTCGGGCGGATAATTGCGGCGCCGGAACAGCGCGATCATGCGCTCGCGCGCCTCGGGTCCGGCCTGTATCCCGCGCAGCCGTGCGCTCTGCGTGATCGGGGTGTTGATCACCCCCGGGCAGACGGCGGTGACCCCGATGTGATCGCGGTAGAGCTCATCGCGCAGGGCTTCAGATAATCCCAGCACCGCGAACTTGGTGGTGCTGTAGGCCAGCAGCGCCTCAGCCGCGACAAACCCCGCGGTCGAAGAGACGTTGATCACGTGGCCGCCGCGGCCGCGTTTGACCATTGCCGGCACGAAGAAGTGGCAGCCGTGAATCACGCCCCATTGATTGATACCGACGATCCAATCCCAGTCCTCGAGCGAGGTGTCCATGAAGCCCCCGCCCAGCGCCACGCCGGCGTTGTTCATTAGAATGTCGACCGCCTCGACCTGCGCGTGGACCGCGGCGGCGAACTCGTGCAGGTCGTGCCGGCTGGCGACATCGACCCGCCGGGCCAATACTTCACGGCCGAGCGCGCGGAGCTCGCGTTCGGTCTCGGCCAGAGCGCTCTCGTTGACGTCACAGATGGCCAGGCTGGCGCCCCGACGCGCGCACGCCAGCGCGGTGGCCTTGCCAATGCCACTGGCAGCGCCGGTAACCAGTACCATCTTCCCGCTGAGGTCTCTCACGTCCATGGCTGTGCTTCTTCGCAAGCCCAGGGGCAGCCGTCAACCGCCGTCAACCGGTGCAAGTTCGCATCTTCCATCCTGAGCGCGAAACTGTTACCAGCTATTGGGCAAAACCCGAGCGCGCTGTCTTCATCGCGGCGCCGGCACTTGGGTTGCCGTTGGTTCTGTAACCTCAAGGGGGACCGTATGATGCACCTGTGGCGCGCGGTAGTTGTTCTGGCGGTTTCGAGCGTAACCATCCTGCCGGCGTGGGCCGACGTCAGCCCACCGCTCGAGGTCGCCATCGAGGCGGCCAGCGAGCCGGCGGGCGGCGACGGCGGCTTCGAGCTGCGGTTGTCGGTAACCGTGCCGCAACTCGCCACCAATCCCGAGGCCAGCGTCAAGCTGACGTTGACTGCCAGCGGCAGCGTCCGCGTGCTCGGGCAAAGCCAGTGGCTGATCGAAAGCTTCGAGCCGGGCCGGCCACAGGACGTCACCGCTGCGGCTGCGGTCGAGGGTTACGGCGACGGCAGTGTGCGCCTCCAAGCGGAGAGCTTCGACGCCAACGGCCGCCGCCTGTGGGGCAAGGCCGATGAGCTGTTCGTGTTGCAGACCCCGGGTGATTTTCTGGCGGGGAAGAGCAGCGCGTTCGAACTCAAGCGCGAGAAGCTGCGGCGCGACTTGTCGCGCCGGCATCTGACGGCGGCGGAATATGAGGAAGAGGTGCAGCACCTCATCGAGGGCCGGGAGCTGCGCTTCGAGGCCGCCATGCACGGCGCGCCCACAAAAAAAAAGACCGCTGAGGCGCCGGCGCCGCGGGCGGTGGTCGCCAACGTCACCGTCAGTGGCACCGCCAAGTACACCCATCGCACAGCCGCCAACACCTACGCCGCGGCGGCCGATGCCCGGCCCGTAGTCGGTGCCATCGTCCGCTTCTTCGACCGCGACGGTGCCACCGACACCGCCTTGAACAGCACTCCGGCCACGGTCACCACTGATGCCGCAGGCCATTACAGCGCCACCGTTCCCGGCACCCGCACCGACGGCGTAACCGCGGTCAATCTCGTCGTCGGACTGCTCTCGCAGAGCGACAGCGCGCTGATCGGGCCGCGCGGCCGCACCAACGTCTACGTCAAGAAGAGCACGGCCGTTGCCGTCGATGCTGCGGCCAAGACCGTCGATATCCTCGCCGACAGCTCGGATGCCACCGTGCTGGCCGCCTTCGCGATTCAGGAAGCCATGCGCGTGGCCTTCAATTTCGTGCGCGACAACAACGCCCGTACCGGCGTCGGCGCGGCCCCGGTGCAGATCTGGGCCGAATATCCCGGCGACAACGCCAATGGCTCGTACTTCTCCACCAGCGGCGGCGACCATCTCAACATCGGCCAGAACCACGCCCACGATTGGGACGTGCTCACGCACGAGTACGGCCACTACGTCCAGAAGATCAACGCCACCACCGCCAACCCCGGCGGCACCCACTACATCAACGGCAACAACACCGGCTTGGTGCAAACCTTGAGTGACGGCAGCAACCGCACCCTGACCAAGGAGCAAGGCACCCAGTTGGCCTGGGGCGAAGGCTGGCCGACCTTCTTCGGCACCAACCTGCAGATCGCCAGCGGCGCCGGCGCCTTCGGCATATACACCGCGGGTGACACGGTCTACACCGATACCGGCAACAACTTCAAATACGCCCTCGAAGCCAACTCCGATGCCGACGTCGGTGCCGGTACGGGCGAGGACAACGAGCTGTCGGTGCAGCGCTTGCTGTGGGATTTCGCCGACGGGCCGCAGGACGGGCACGACGAAGTCACCTTCGGCACCGACGAGATGTGGAAACAGCTCAACAGCGCGCCTAAGCCGGTGACGCTCGATCAGTTCCGCGCCAAGTTCGACGGCCTGACGCCGCCCGCGGGCAATTACGGCTACTCCACCGGTAGTGCCGAGGAGAACCGCATCAAGTACGGCCGCATTTACTTCGACCACAACGTCGGCCCCGAGCCGCTGGAGCCGAAAGACAACTTCTCGGGCGCCACGCCGCCGAAATTTCGCTGGAAGACCAAAGGCGCCGGCAATGCCCCCAGCTACCACTTCAACAAGTTCAATGTCGTCTTCTTCAAGAAGGACTACAGCGCCGTGGTCTTCACCTCGCCGGAAATCCCGACCGCAGCCGGCGCCCTGGCCGGTGACGGCTTGACCGCGGAATGGACGCCGACGGCCGAGCAATGGACCGCAATCACTTCGGGTGACCAGCTGCTCCACTGGGTAGTCCAGGGCACCAACGACACCCTGGCACCGGCCACCGGCCCCTATCGCGGACTCGACCGCACCATCGGCGGCCTCAGTATCGTCTTTGTCATCGACGACACCGGCAGCATGTCGCAGGAAATCGGCGGCGTGCGCGACGGCCTGACCGAGTTCATCAACGCCTTGCGCGCCCTGGGGCTGAGCCAGCCGCCGCTGATCGAGGTCATTACTTTCAAGGACGGCTGGAGCCGGCAGATCGCCTCGCGCAACCTCGATGAAGTCCAGGCCGTCGTCAGCGGACTCTATGCCGACGGCGGCGGCGACTGCCCGGAGGCCTCGGCCGAGGCGCTGCTGGCGGCGCTCAACGATCTCGGGCCGGCCGAAGCCGGCCTCAACGGCGTGATCATCTTCGCCACCGATGCCTCGCCCCATGCCGGCTTCGATCTCACCGGCATCAAGCTGCGGGCGCTCGCTAAAGGGGTTATCATCTATCAATTGGTGACAGGCGATTGCAATTCGGACGGTGGCTTGCCGGCCGGCGCCGCCGCCACCGGCTGCAGCAAGGCCTCGGACAACCACGACCCCAGCTATGTCCCGCCGCCGCCCGATCCCTCCGAGCCGCGCTGGCCGAGCGACGTGATCTGCCCGACCTGCCCGGTGAGCGAGGACGTCGGCCCGGCGCTGTCGCCCAACGTGCTCAAGCCGGTCGGCGATTACACCCTGCCGGGAGCCAGCTCGGTGGCCAGCTTCACCGATCTCGCCACCGCCTCGCCTAACGGCCAGTTCCTCTACCTGCCGGGCGTCAAGAGCGGCGATCCGGAACCGTTCAAGCACGCGGTTACCAACGCCGCCCTGGCCTCGGTCATTCCCACCATCATCGGGGTGCAGCCCGGCGACGGCTACGCCGGGACGACGATGGATGTGCTGATCCTCGGCGGCAGCACCAACTTCCAGTCATCGAGCGCCCTGTCGTTCAGCGGCGCCGGCATCACCGTGAACAGCGTCACCCCGCTGGCCCCGACCACGCTGCAAGCCAACCTCACCATCGATTCGGCGGCCGCGACTGATTTCCGCGACGTGAGCGTGACCACCAACCTCGGTGGCGGTAGCATCGAGAGCGCCGGCGGCAGCGGCCAGTTCCGCATCCGCGGCGCCAGCGCCTATGCCGTGCTCACCAGCGTTACGCCCGCTACCATCGCTCGCGGCACGCAGGCCCGGCTGCGCATCAGCGGCGCCAACACCCACTTCGTCGCCGGCAATACTACGGTGACGATGGGCAACTACTCCAAGACTGGCGTGACGACCGATGCTGTAACCGTGTTGAGCCCGACCCTGTTGCAGGTCGACGTCACGATCGCGGACACGGCATCGCTCGGGTTCCACCCGCTTGCCGTTAGCACGGGCTATGAGTACGTGTATCTCAACAACACGCTGGCCGTCGTGACCTCGCTGACACCACCAGTGACGATACCGTCAATCGTCTCGGTGGCGCCCAATTCCGGGTTGCAAGGCGCGACCGACCTCGCTCTCGCCGTTACCGCCATCAACACCAACTTCGTCAACGGCACCACTGCCGGCAACATCAGCGGCAGCGGCATCACGGTGAAATCCACCACCGTGAGCAGCCCGACCACGGCCACGCTGCGGATCGACATCAGCGCCGGCGCCGAACTCGGCTTCCGCGATGTGCAGCTGACCACCGGCGGTGAGACCGCCGTCCTGGTCGACGGCTTCCAAGTACTCGCCGGCGCGGCCGGCTGCACCGGCGACTGCGGCGGCGACGGCACCGTCACGGTTGACGAGTTGGTCAAGGGCGTCAACATCGCCCTCGGGCTGACGGCGCTGAGCGAATGCCCGGTGTTCGACTCCGGGCGCGACGGCACAGTGACCGTCGATGAGCTGGTGCAAGCGGTCAACTACGCTCTCGGGAGCTGCCCCGCGCCGCCGGCAACCGTCACCCCAACGGTGTCCGGAAGCGTGCCGCCGACGCCGACGGTGACCGGAACTGGTGCGCCCTCACCAACGGTGACGCAAACGCCGGGAAGCAGCGGTGTTGCCGAAGCAGTGGCCGGCGGTGCGGTGACGGTGGCCAACGGCATGGGCATGATCCCCTCTCTGGTCACCGCCATCGTCAGCGGCCTGCAATTCAGCGGCGCAGCCAGCCTCGATGACGCCGGCGCACTGGTTTTCAGCGCCGAGGGCGGCGGTGCGGGTGCCTGCCCCAAGGGCGGCTCGGCCACCAGCACCGGCAGCTTCCCCAACCTGAACGCAACCCTGACCAACTGCACGCTCGCCACCGCCGACGGCCTGCTCGTGCTCAACGGCACCGTGGCCTTGAACGGCTTCCTCACCATCAACATGACCGTGAACGTCGAAGTGCAGTTCAAAGACCCCACCGGCACTACCACACGGATGACCGCCACCGCCACCAACCTCGCCGGCACCATCAGCCCCAGCCTCGGCGGCAGTTGCTACGTCACGGCGGCGACGCTGCAGATCACCGGCGGGAGCTTGAGCCTGGACATTCCGGGAGTCGGCAGCACTAGCGTTACCTTCGACAACACCAGCGTGGCGGTTTCGGTTGCCAACTTCAACGCCGACTGCGTACCGGTGAAGTACACGCTCACTTTCAACGGCACCGCGACCTTGGCGGTCACCTCGACCGCCGGTGCGGCCGCGACCAACTCGTTCGCGGTGACCTTCAACAACTTCGTCATCGGCCAGGACGCGCGCACCGCGCCGACGCAAACGACTCTCGACGGGGGTATCACCGCCGCTTGCTTCGGCGGTACGATGACGTTGCAGACGCTGACGCCGCTGACCCAAGCGGTTGGACAAGCCTGCCCCAACAGCGGGGTGATTCGTGTCACGCCGGCAGCCGGCTCGGCCTTCGATATCCGCTATCTCGCCGGCGGCCAGGTCGCCCTCGACACCAACCTCGACGGCACCGCCGAGCAGACCTATCCGTCGTGCCTGTCGCCGCAGCTACTCACTTGCGCCGGCGCCAACACCCCGACACCAACCCGCACTGTCACCGGCGGCACCGCCGCGACCAGCACGCCGACTACGCCAGTGCCGCCGACTGCGACCGCGACGGGGACGCGTTCCGGCACGCCGCCTCACAGCGCCACGCCGACGCGAACGGCGCCGGGCACGGTCTTGTCCACGGCTACGCCGACTCCGACCACAACTCCCGGCACTTACGTGTACTGTGACACCATCACCGAGCCGCTGGCGATTCCCGATGCGGAACTCGACGACGAGGGCTACTACATCGGGGCGCTCGACTACATCGATATCCCCGACAACCTACCGATCACCGACGTCAATGTCCGCGTGCAAGTCGATCACACCTGGATCGGCGACCTGGTGGTGTTCGTCGATCACTTGGAGACCGAGACCTTCGCCACCTTGCTCGATCGGCCCGGCCGGCCGGCAAACGACTACGGCTGCAGCAAAGACAACCTCGAGTGCACCTTCGATGACCAGGCCGCGGCCCCGGCCGAGGACGAGTGCTCGGAAACGCCGCCCGCGATCGGCGGCAGCGTCAGCCCGACCGAGCCGCTCGACGTCTTCAACGGCGAGAGCAGCCAGGGCACGTGGGTGTTGAGCGTCTACGACGTCAGCGCGCAAGACTCCGGCAGTCTGGTGCACTGGTGTGTGGAGATTCGCTAGCCCAGCCGCCGCGGGTAGTTGAGCTTGTTCGCAGCTGAACCCCTCACCCCTCTCCCCGCACAGCGATGCAGGGAGAGGGAGCAATACCCGCAGGGATGCCGGTAGCTCTGCCTACGATTACGGTGACGCATCCTGCAGGGTCTGCTGTCCCGGATGGGAGAGGATCAAGGTGAGACGCCGCGCTCGTACTAGAGCGCGACCAACACTCCTTCGCTCGGCCCCAGGGCCAGCGCTTGCAACGTTATGGAACTACCTGTGACCCGGCCGGCAGCGGTCGTCGACAGCTCGAGGCGGCCGGACTCGAACGGCAACGACACCGTGCGGGCCGCGCCGGCGAAGTTCAAGGCGATCAGCCGGCGCTCGCCGTCGTGCTGGCGCAGGTAGACGAAGGTGTCGGGGGTGCTGGGCAAGGCCCGGTAAGTGCCGCGGGTGAGCGCAGGTGATTGCTTGCGGTACCAGATCAGGCGTCGATAGAAGCTCAGCAACGAGCCGGGGTCGCGCTGCTCGGCGGCGACGTTGATACGCTCGTGCTCTGCCGCCAGCGGCAACCAGGCATCGGCGGCGGTGGTGAAGCCGGCCAGCGGCCCGGCGGTCCACTGCATCGGCGTGCGGCAGGGGTCGCGGCCGACGGCGGGGAAACGCTTGCCGACCGGATCACAGATGCGCTCGGGCGGGATGACGCCGTCCTGCATGCCGATCTCGTCGCCGTAGTAAAGGAACGGCGTGCCCCGCAGTGTCAGCAGCATGAGCGCGGCCACGCGGGCACGGGCGTCGCCGTGAACGCGGTCGTCGAAGCGCGTGCGGTGGCGGGGGGCGTCGTGGCTCGAAAGGACGTAAGTCGGCTGCGCCCCGGCCGGCAACAGGGCTTCAACCTGCGCCACCTGCTCGCGAAACGCCGCCGCGTCCCACGGTGTCCACATGAAGCTGAAGTTGAACGCCAGCGGGAGCTCGTCATCGCCGTTGCCGTAGTAGGCGGCGACGCGCTGCGGGTCGAGGATGTAGACCTCGCCCACCATTGTGCGCTCGCCGTAGCGCTCGAGGATGCGCCGCCAGCCGCGGATGATGCCGTGCACCTCGGGTTGATCTTCGTCGTAACGATGCACCTGGCCGCCGTAGTGCTTGATCGGATGCTCCTCCTCCGGCGCCGGCGGCGGGTTGGAGCGTAGCGCCGCGTCCTTCACCATCTTGTGGATCACATCGACACGGAAGCCATCGACGCCCCGGTCGAGCCAGAACTCGATCACCCGCTCCATCGCCGCCGCCACCGCCGGGTTGCGGTAGTTCAGGTCCGGCTGTTCGGCCAGAAATGAGTGCAGATAGTACTGCCCGGTGGCGTCATCGCGGCTCCAGGCGGGCCCACCGAAGGAACTCGCCCAGTTGTTGGGCGGGCCGCCGTCCGGTGCCGGATCACGCCAGATGTACCAGTCGCGCCGGGCATCGGTGCGCGAGCTGCGCGCGGCCCGAAACCACGGGTGCAGGTGCGAGGTGTGGTTGGGCACGAGATCGAGAATGATGCGGATATTGCGCCGGTGGGCTTCGGCGATCAGCTCGTCGAGCTCGCTCAGGGTACCGAACAGCGGCTCGACTCCGCAGTAGTCGCTGACGTCATAGCCGAAGTCGAACATCGGCGACGGGTTGATCGGCGTCAGCCAGAGCGCATCGACGCCGAGGGAGTTCTCGGTGCCGTCATTCAAGTAATCCAGCCGTTGCGTAATGCCGGCGAGATCACCGACGCCGTCACCGTTGCTGTCCTGAAAGCTGCGCACGTAGATCTCGTAGCAGACCGCTTCGCGCCACCATTGCACCGACATGCCGGCGGGCATAGCGAAGGGGCGAAGAGGAGTCCAGCCGGGAAAGCGTCCGAATGCTGTGGGGTGGGGGGGGGTAAGCGGATAGACCCGAGCGAGGAGACCCACAAGTTTGGCGCGCGCCCCCTCAGCCCGCCGGTTCCGGCAGGGTGAAGTAGAAGGTGGCGCCCTGTTCGGGCAGGCTTTCGGCCCAGATGCGGCCGCCGTGGCGTTCGATGATGCGCCGCACGGTGGCCAGACCGATACCCGAGCCCTCGAACTCCGAGCTCGAGTGCAGGCGCTGGAAAGGGCCGAAGAGTTTCTGCGCGTAAGTCATGTCGAAGCCGGCGCCGTCGTCGCGCACGAAATAGACCGCCTGGGGTTGGCTGCTGGCCGGCTCTTCGTCCTCGGCGGCGCGCGCGCCCGGCGCTAGCTCCGCCGTGCCGAACTCGATCCGGGCAGTGGCGTGTTTGCCGGTATACTTACAGGCATTGCCGAGCAGGTTGTCGAGCACAACGCGCAGCAGCCGAGAGTCGCCGTAAGCCATCACGCCTTCGGCAATGATGAAACTAACCACGCGCTCGGGTTGCCCGCGCCCCAAATCGGCAGCGGCCGCCCGCGCCAGCGCGCTCATATCGACAGCGCTGCGGTGCATCTCGGCGCGCGTCAGGCGGGCCAACTCGAGCATGCCGTCGATCAGCTCGTTCATCCGCTGCACGGAATTATCGACGCGCTCCAGGTAGTGACGGCCTTCGCCGTTGAGCCGGTCGGCGTAGTCGATGCGCAGCAGGCGGCTGAAGCCGGCAATCGCCCGCAGCGGCGAGCGCAAGTCGTGCGAGACCGAGTAGCTAAAAGCCTCCAGCTCCTTGTTCGCCGCCGTCAGCTCGGCGGTGCGCTCTCTTACCCGTTGTTCGAGATCGGTGTTGAGTCGGCGCAGTTGCTCCTCGATGTGGCGCTCGTAGGTAACGTCGCGGGTGACTTGCACGTAGTTGCTGATCTCTCCGCGCGCGTCGCGCACGGGCGAGGTGACAACTTCACCCTCGTAGGTCGTGCCGTCCTTGCGCCGGTTGATACAATGCCCGGCCCAGACCTTACCGTGCGTGAGCGCGTCCCTCATGGCGTCGTAGTGCTCCGCTCCGTGCTGGCCGCTCTTGAGCAGGCGGGGATACTGCCCGATGACTTCCGCCCGGGTGTAGCCGGTGAGCCGCTCGAAGGCCGGGTTGACGTAGACGATAGCGCCGTCGGGCTTGGTGATCATCACCGACTCGGCCGCCTGCTCGATGGCGGCCGACAGTCGGGCGCGCTCCTCTTCCGCCCGCTTGCGCTCGGTGATGTCTTCCCAGATCGATACCAGATGAGTGATCTCGCCGCGGGCATCGCGCACCGGGGCGATGTTGTGCTCGGCGACGAACAGCTCGCCGCTCTTGCGCCGGCTGATGATTTCGCCGTGCCAGACCTGGCCGGAGAGAACCGTCTCCCATAGCTGCTGGTAAAAGGCCCGGTCGTGCTCGCCGGACTTGAGGATGCGAGGGTTGTGGCCGATCGCCTCCTCCCTGCGGTAGCCGGTATAGCGCTCGAAGGCCGGGTTGACATACTCGATGACGCCGGCGCGGTTGGTGATCACCACCGACTCGCCCGCTTGCTCCACGGCCGAAATCAGACGCGCCCGCTCTTCTTCCAGCTGCTTGCGCTCGGTGGTGTCGCGGCAATTGACCACGATGGCCCCCACCGCCGGCTCGCTCAACAAGTTGGTGGCCACCACCTCCACCCAACGCCAGTCACCGTCCTGGCGGCGCACGCGATACTCGTTGCCGGTGACGTCGCCCGAGCGTTGAATGAACGCAGCCATCCGGCTGGTGATCTGAGGTTGATCGTCGGCGTGGGTGACTTCAAACACGCTGCGCCCCACCAGCTCGCCCTCTTCGTATCCCAGAATCCGGCGGATGGCCGGGCTGGCGTAGGCAATCGTGCCGTCGGGATGAACCAGGGCGACGCCGTCGGCGCTCTGCTCGGTCAAGGCGCGGAAACGCTGCTCGCTGGTTTGCAGCGCGGCCTCGGCCCGGCGCCGCTCGGCGTCGATTTGGTCCAGCATGCGCGCGTTCAGCACGGCTAAGATCGCGAACATGATGCTGGCGGCCACCGCCATCAGCGACAGACCGAACTCCGTCTGGTAAAGGCCCGCGCGCTGCCCGGTCAGCCGTATCCAACCGAGGATCAGCAATACCGCGATGGCCGGTACCAAGAGGCGGCGGATCACCACCCCGCCGGGACCATCGCTGGTAACCAGCACCGCAATGCCCTGCGCGGGCCGAGCACACAGCACCCCGAGGCTCAGCAGCCCCAGCGCCACGGCGGTGTGCAACGCCATCGCCGAGCTCGCTGCCATCCGGTACAGCATCGGTACGCCGTAGACGTAACCCACCAGGGCGACGAAGGAGATGGCGGCAGCCACCAGCGCGAGCATTTGTGCCGGCCGGTGCCGCCAACGGCCGTTGGTGTCGAGCAGCAGCAGCGCCCCCGCGAGTAGCAGTAGGCAAAGCGCGGTCTCGACCGCCATCCGCCCGGGGTGAACGGTCTCGACTGCTCCCGCCACTTCTCGGAACAGCAACTGGTCGATGCCGAAGTCAAATCCCAGCAGGTATTCGCCGAGCGTGAGCGCGCTGAGCACGGCGACCGCCCCGGCAGCGATGCGCGAGCCGCGGTGACGATTGGGCTCGGCCGCCTCGTACCACAGCGCGCCACCGAGCAACACCAGCGCTAGGGCGGAGTTGGCCTTCATGGTGGCCAGCTCGGGAACTACGCTCTTCAGGACGGCAATGTCGGCGGCCCAGCCGAGCAGCGCGAGACCGCCGATGCCGGTAACGATCTGCCCCGCCGTGCGGGCAAACAGCGACAGCGAGCGCTCCTTGGGCGCTCTTACCCCCACGAACCTCCAGCCCTCGGCCATTACCGCATGTTTCTCTTGAGCGGCCGGCGGATACAAGGCGTAAGTGTAGGAATTCGCCTTAGCTGAGGGTAGGAAGATACCTGATACCGGCACATTTCGCCCGTGCCGGTCCGCGCCCGCTTCAGTGGGCCAAGCGGTGGCGCAGGGCGTAGCGGATCAACTCGGCGGTGCTCTTCATGCGCATCTTGGCCAGCATGCGGGTGCGGTGGGTGCTGATCGTCTTTACGCTGATACCGAGTGTGCGGGCGATCTCGGTAAGCGATTGACCCGCGGCCAGCGAGCACAGCACCTGGAATTCGCGATCGGAGAGGCAAGCGTGCAGCGGCTGCTCGGGATCGCCGCCGACTCGCTCGAAGGCCAGGGTTTCGGCCAGCGCGGCGCTCAAGTAGCACCCGCCGCGCGCCACCTTGCGCACGGCCGTCACCAGTTGTTCCGGAGCGCACTGCTTGCTGAGGAAACCGGCGGCACCCGCGCGCAAGGCGCGGACGGCGTATTGCTGCTCGTCATGGATCGTCAGCATCAGCACCCGCGGGCCGGTCTGGGTACGCGCCGCCAGTCGCTTGAGCACATCGAAGCCGCTGCAATCGGGGAATTCGACGTCGAGCAGCAGCAGATCCCACTTGCTCGCCCGCACCTTCTGCAACACCTCCTGCCCGGTACTGGCTTCGCCCACCTGAACAGGCTCGTGCGCCTTTTCCAGGATCCGTTTGATGCCGGCTCGCACCACCGCGTGATCATCGGCGACCAGGACTTTCATCAGGTGCCCTCCTGTGCTGCCCGGCGACTGCCTGCGGCCAGCGGAATACGTACGCTGACGCGCGTGCCCCGGCCGCGCGCGCCGGCGACGTGTACGCAGCCGTCCCATAGCGACGCCCGTTCGCGCATGCCGACCAAGCCGAGCGAGCGAGTGCTGGCCGCCTGGGTTTTCGAGATGCCCTTGCCGTTGTCGCCGATCTTGACAAAGAGCGTAGAGTCGTCCTGGCGCAACGTCACCTCGACGCGACTGGCCCGGGCATGACGGGCGACGTTGGTCAAAGCTTCTTGCAGGATGCGAAACGCGGTGGTGGCGCGCTCGCGCTCGATCGCCAAGTCTGCCCCTGCCGGCGTTACCCGCAAGCGTGTCCGTACGCCGGTGCGCCGCTTGAACTCTTGCAGCTGCCAGGCGACGGCCGCGGCCAGGCCGAGTTCATCGAGGATGCCGGGCCGCAGCTCGGCGGTGATTCGCTGCACCGTGCCGATGGTGTCGTCGAGCGTGCGCACCAATGCCTGCGCTTGCTCGCTCGCGGGTCGGCGCCGCGTGCCGATCTCCTCGGCCAAAGCCACGAGGTCGAACTTGACGGCGGTGAGCACCTGCCCCAGCTCGTCGTGGATCTCGCGGGCCACGCGGGTGCGCTCGACCTCCTGTGCCGCCAGCACGCGATTGGCAAGCGCGCGCAGCTTTTCTTCGGAGCGCTCCAGGCGCTCCTCCCCCCGCTTGCGCTCGATGTAGTTGCCGATCTGGTTGCCGAGCCCGTCAAACACGTGCAGCAGATCGTGATTGGGCGGCTGTGGATCGCGCTTGAAAAAGGCCATGACCCCGACCACATGGCCGCCATGGCGGATGGGAAAGGCAAAGGCGCTACGCAAGCCGGTGCGCTGCGCAGCACCGAGGCGGACGAAGTACTTGTCGGCACTCAGCTCGGGAATCCAGCGCGGTCGTCCGGAGGTCCACACCCGCCCAGGCAGGCCGGCGCCGGGGGCGAAAGTGGTGCCGTGGCTCTTCAAGGCGAACGGGCCCGGGTTTAACCCCGGCGCGTGCCATAGGCCGGCCCAGCGCAGCACGTTGGCCTTGGTGCAGACCTGCCATAACTCGCCGAGATCCCAGCCCGCCGCCTCGCAAACGGCTTGGAGCAACCGCGGCGCCGCCTCGACCAGCGAGGGCGATTCCGCCAGCACGCGTGCCACCGCGTATTGCGCCGCCAGTTGCCGCTCGGCTCGCAGGCGCTCGGTGACATCATCGGCGGTGGCCACCAGGGTCTCGATTTGACCGTCGCGCAGCAGCGGACTGGTGCGGATGCGGAGGGTTGGCCGCCCGCCGTCTTTGCGGGTCAGCGTTGCCTCATAACCGCTGATCTGCTCGCCTCGAATCGCCCGCGCAAACTGCTCGTTGACCCCGGCTAGCTCCTGGCCGGTGAACAGCATCGCGTACGGTCGGCCGAGTAGCTCGTCAACGCCGTAGCCGCTGATCTCGGCCGCGCGCCGATTGGCGAAGGTGAAGCGGCCTTCCAAATCCAAGGCGCAAACTGCGCAGGCGATGTTCTCGGTAACCCGAGTGCTGAACTCCGAGGCCCGCCGCAACGCAGCTTGCGCCTGCCGCCGCTCGGTAACGTCGCGCACCGTTGCTACCACCGCCTCGATCTCGCCGTCCGCCGGAAACGGGCTCAACATGTACTCGTAGCGGCGCTGCCCGGCGGCGGTGGGGAAGTCGATTTCGGTCGTCACCGTTTGCCCGCCGGCGAACACCGCCCGGAAATCAGCCGCGAAGTGTTCCATGACCTCCGCCGGAAAACCCAGTTCGTGCCCGGTGCGCCCGACCATCTGCTCCGGGGTGAGACCAAGCACACGAGCACCAGGCGCGCTGGCGTAACGGTACCTGCCGTCACGGTCGATGAGGTAGACGTGATCGTGCGCCGCTGCCAGCAGGGCATCGAGCATCTGTGCATGTCGCGTTATCTTGGTGGTCCAGAGAGAGCGCCGGCGGATCAAACTCATCGGGCGGCATTATCCCAGAAACCGAGCACGGAAAGCCAGAGGGCATCTTCGCCTATCTTCGCCTATGTGGTGTGGGGGTGTGCGACAAATTTGTGGGTAACGTGCAGCCGACCGGGCAAATCCTCGCCAGTCTGACAGTACTGTGTACTGTCAGGCCGAGGCCCATGGCCGAAAGG
>JACQVA010000104.1 GCA_016210005.1 Deltaproteobacteria bacterium
TGGACAAGCAGTTCTGCGTTTACATCCTGGCCAGCAAACGGAACGGCACGCTGTACATTGGGGTGACCTCACAGCTGGCAACGCGGGTGTGGCAGCATAAGAGCAAGGTAGTGGAGGGTTTTTCGGCCAAGTACGGCGTTGCCCGGTCGGCTGCACGTTACCCACAGATTTGTCGCACACCCGCTGCGCGGCCATCCAATCGCGAGCATTGTTCTACCCGCAACCGGCATGATAGAGGCTCTGCGATGGCAACGTTCTGGGTTGGCACCTCCGGCTTTAGCTACAAGGAGTGGGTGGGATCTTTCTACCCCTCCGACCTCCCCGAGCCCCAGATGCTGCGCTACTACGCGCAGCGGTTCGCCTCGGTGGAGATCAACTACACCTTCTATCGCCTGCCCACCGTGCGCGTGCTGCAGGGGTGGGCCAAGGAAACGCCGGAGCACTTCGGCTTCAGCCTGAAAGCCCCCCGGCGCATCACTCACGACCTGCGCCTGCGCGATGCCGCCGACGTGGTGAGCGACTTTTGTGACGCGGCCCAAGCCCTCAAGCAGCGGCTGGGCGCGCTGCTCTTCCAACTGCCCCCCTTCCTGAAGAAGGATACTTCGCGGCTCGAGGACTTCCTCCACCAGCTCCCGCCGGGCTTTCGCGCTGCCTGCGAGTTTCGCAACGCCAGCTGGTTTGCCGATGACGTGTTCGAGTGCTTGCGCCGCTTCGGCGTTGCCTTGTGCATCTCGGAGGCTGAGGACCGCCACCCGCCGTTCGAGATCACAGCTAACTTCGGCTACTTCCGGCTGCGCAAGCTCGACTACAGCGACGAAGACCTCGCCGGCTGGGCCCGCCGGCTACAGGACGCCGCGCCGCAATGGACCGATGCCTTCGTCTATTTCAAGCACGAAGCCGAGGGCAAAGGTCCGCGTCTGGCGGCCCGCCTTCGTAGCTTCTTGGACGGTCAGGGGCAGTTGCTGGAAGCCAAAAGCGGGTAAGCTATCGCGGCGCGACGCGGTGTCCGCTGCGCACGCCCGCGATGCCGCCCGATGTGCCAGGCGAGCTGAAGCGAGAACGGAGGTGCCCATGGCTGACGAGAGCCGGCCCGTGGCCGAGCAACATCAGATCCAAGTCCAGATCGACGCCGCCAATGCATCCGGCGTCTATTCCAACCTCATGATGATCACCCACCGCAAGGAGGAATTCGTGCTCGACTTCCTCTTCGTGCAGCCACAGCGCACGCCGCAAGGGCAATCGGTGGCCAACTTGCGCTCTCGGGTGATCACGACTCCGGAACATACCAAGCGAATTCTGCGCGCGCTGCAAGAAAACGTTCGCCGCTACGAAGAGATGTTCGGACCGATACAAGAAGCCACCGACCTGCCGAAGATGGTGCACTGATCCGCGCCGCCGCGGTGGACCGGCGCCCGCTGTGCGCTCCCGCCCGCGACCTCACCCCGCAACATCACGGTGGCGAGCCGGGGATTTGTTCGATAGACTTCGCCCCGGTGGACACGATGTCCGAGCGCGACCGCTGTGACGTAGTGTTGTTCGGCTACCGCAACGACCTGGCACGTGAGCGGGTGCTGGAGCACCTTGCGGCCATGGCGCCAACGCCGGAGGGCCCGCCGCCGATCGACCGCAGCACTCCGATTCCGCAACGCCTGTTCGGTCAGATCCCGGCACAGCGGGCGCAGCAGTTGCGCCAGGAATTTGAAGGCCTGGGGGCGCACATCAAGCTGGTGCCGGTGGCCGCCCCGCCGGCATTCGTGGTCAGCACGGCCAGCCCGCGTGGCGCCCGCTGGTCGCTGGCCACATTGCTGGTTGTCGTGGTCGGGGCCGCGGCCGTCTGGTGGCTGCCGCAGCCCCGCCAGGTAGCGCATTTGCCAGTGCTGCCGGTGGCACCCGCGCGGCCGGCGCCGCTGGCGCAAGTAGACCCACCACCGGCCGAGGAGGCTCAAAGCGAAACCGAGGCGCAAGCGCTCGCGCTCAACGCACAAGCGGTGGCATTGGCGCAACAAGGGCAGTACGAGCCGGCGATCGAGCGGCTGCGTCAGGCCCTGCGAGTCGCTCCTGAGCAGCCGGTAGTCAGGCAGAACTTGCAGACCGCGCTGTTGAACAGTGCGCTGCGCAAGCTCGAAGCGCACCAGAGCGCCGAAGCCCTGGCGCAGCTCGACGAAGCGCTCGGCTTCGGCGAACGCAGTGACGCGCGCCACGCACGCGGTCTGGCCCACCTGCAAGCCGCTGACTACGAGTCGGCCCGGGTCGATTTGGAACAGGCCATCGCGGCGGGCGTCAAGGATTCGGGAGCCCTGCTGGCTTTGGGCGAAGTCTACTTGCGTCTCAACGATCGGCAGCGGGCGCTCGCCACCCTCCAGCGCGCCCGTGACGCCGGCGCCCAGAGCCCGCAACTCGACACCTTGCTCGAACGACTCAGCCGCGAGGTCGATGCCGAGTGGGACTTCTCCGCGCTCGAGAATGGCCACTTCCGGGTGACCTTCGCCGAAGGTGAGAACCGCGTGGCGGCGCAGCTGGTGCTCGAGGGGCTCGAGGACGCGCGCCACGAGGTGGCGGTCAAGTTGGGCAGCGTGCCTGACCGGACGACGGAAGTCGTGCTCTACGCGGCCCAGGACTTTCACGCCATCACCCAGACACCGGTGTGGGCGGCAGGGGCTTACGACGGCCGCATCAAAGTGCCGGTGCGCGGCCTCGAGCGGCATGACCCCGCGCTGCCCCGCCTGCTACGCCACGAGTACATGCACAGCGTGGTCGCCGAGCTTTCGCGCCAGCGCTGCCCGGCCTGGCTGAGCGAGGGGCTCGCGGTGTGGGCAGAAGAGGAGCATGACGGTGAGCGCCGAGCCTGGGCCGAAGAAGCTGTCAGTGGCAGTGAGCTGTTCCGCTTGCACGAAATCAGCGGCCCGTTCACCCACCTGGCGCAGCCGCGCGCGCAGGTCGCCTATGCGCAGAGCTACCTGGCGGTGCGAGAGTTGATCGACCGCTACGGCACCCGCAAGCTGCCGCAATTGGTCAGCGACCTGGGCCAGCAGCCGCTGCCGGTGGCATTCGCCGCCACCTACCCCGGCAGCTTGGCGGACTTCGAAGAGCGCTGGCTGAGCACCTTGGGTTCGTAAGCGGGAGGAAGTGCATGAGAGCGAGAGCACTACAAGTCGCCGCCTTGCTCGTGACGCTGGTCTCGGGGCTGCCGCTGGCCGTCCAAGAAGGCCCGGCAGCGTGGCTGGCACGGATTTTCGACCCGGCGTCGCTCAAGCTCGAGGCGTTTGCCGGGGCGCAGCTCAACCGCAAGTTGAGCACCGACGCCATCGCGCTCGAGCGCGGCGGCACCAAGCAGATCGCGATCTACACCCTGCCGCTCGATCAGGTGAAAGCCGCGGCCGAGCATTTTGGAAAGCAGCTCGGCACCAAGGCCCAGATCATGGCCGAGGGCAGCCCGTTCGAGACCCATGTCTACGACCTCACCGGCGCCAGCGCCCCGGCGCGCTTCAAGGGCCTGCGCCTGGTGATCTCGCGCTCCCAGTTCGTCGATAACAAGGGTCAGATCACGCTCGAATACACGCCGGCAGCACAGTGAGCGGCCACGATCGCCGCCGGCGCCGGGCGGTGATCGCCCTCACGGCGCCATGTCGAATAGGTCCTTGAAACCATACGGCTGGTGCGTGCCGAGGATCAGCTGCTCCAGCACCCCGATACCCTGGCGCTGGCCGAACTTGGCTTGGCAAACGGCCTGGATGTGGAGGTAGAGCGGCACTCCCGGATCAACTTCCGACAGGTTCCACGACTCGCCGCCCATTTCGTTCTCGCCAACATACATGCCGTGGCCCCATTGCGGGTGCATGTAACCCAGCCCCACCATGTAAAAGCTGTACAACGGCGTGAGCTCGATCTGAAGTTCTTCGCCCGAGCGGCGCCGCAGCCTGATCTCGGCCCGCCGCGCGTGCCGGGTGCCGGACTGGAACTCGAGACGATGGGCCACCGACTGCATGTGCTCGACCGCCCCGCCGTTCGGGATCAGCATCCCAACGCTGTGCCACTGCGTGCCGTCGGCGTCTTCGTTGACGTCGAAGTGCGTGCAAAGATCGTCGAAGTGCATCGGTGACCACAGCCAGAAGAATTGCGGCGCCGAGCCCGGCGCGCCGGCTTCGCGCTCGCCGACCGGACGGACGCCCCACGACCGATCGCGAAAGCCCCAGAAGCGATCGGGTGTAATCCGGATGGTTTCGCCCGCGACCTGAAGCGTACCTTCCACCGTTACGTGTTGCGTCAAGCGGGTGTAGTCAATGAACAGCCGGCCGTCGACGCGCTTGTTGAAGCGCGGCTCCTCCAGCACCGGCGCTCGGCCGACAAACAGCAGATCGCCGCTGATCTCGTGGGGGTTCGGCTGCACTACCAAGCGCAGCTTTTGCAACGGTTCAACCACCTGCACGCCGATCGGTCCGACCTGTGTGACCATGCGGTCCGCACCCATACGGCACGAGGCGCGCAGCGCGTACTGGCGGCCTTTGTGGACGACGCTGAAGGCCGCGTCCATGACGCTGCGATTGGGGTACTGCCCCATCGCCGCGGCGAAGTACATGCTGCCGTCGCGCGCGAAGCCGTTGAAGAAGAAGCGATCGTAGAAGTTGCGATCGCTGGTGCCGACGTTCGCAACCGGCTCGGGAGTTTGGTGGAGCGGATATTCATCGCCGCGGGTAAGCATGGGACCTCCTCAAGAAAGCATTCGCAGGGAGCACAGACCACAGACGGGGCGCTACCGCAACCCGCCTGCCGCGGCCCTACGCGGCCATCCCGGGCAGCACGCGGCGTAGGTACTGGCCGGTGTAGGAGTCGTGCACCCGGGCGACCTCCTCCGGTGTGCCGGCGGCGACGATCCGGCCGCCGCCGTTGCCGCCTTCGGGGCCGAGGTCGATGAGGTAATCCGCCGTCTTGATAACATCTAGGTTGTGCTCGATGATCACAATAGTATTACCGGCATCGACGAGCCGCTCGAGCACCGCCAGCAACCGCCGGATGTCATCGAAATGCAGGCCGGTGGTCGGCTCGTCGAGGATGTAGAGCGTCTTGCCGGTCGCCCGTCGGCTCAGCTCTTTGGCCAGCTTGATGCGCTGGGCCTCGCCGCCGGACAAGGTGGTGGCCGACTGGCCCAGGTGGATGTAGTCGAGTCCGACGTCGTGCAGGGTCTCGAGCTTCTGTCGAATCGGGGGAATGGAGCTGAGGAAGTCGAGCGCGGCGGCCACGGTCGAGTCGAGCACCTCGGCGATGCTCTTGCCCTTGTAGAGCACTTCGAGGGTCTCGCGGTTGTAACGCTTGCCGCCGCACACCTCGCAAGTGACGAAGACATCGGGCAGGAAGTGCATCTCGATGGTGATCAAGCCGTCGCCGGCGCAGGCTTCGCAACGGCCGCCCTTGACGTTGAACGAAAAGCGTCCCGGGCCGTAGCCGCGGGCACGGGCTTCGGGCAGCTGCGCAAACAGGTCGCGGATGTGAGCAAACAGCCCGGTGTAGGTTGCCGGATTCGAGCGCGGCGTGCGGCCGATCGGCGCCTGGTCGATGTCGATCACCTTGTCGAGCAGCTGCCAGCCCTGAATCTCGCCGTGGAGGCCGGGGCGTTCTTTGCTGCCGTAGAAGCGCTGCGCCAAGGCCGAGTAGAGCGTGTCAATTACCAGCGAGCTCTTGCCTGAGCCCGAGACGCCGGTGACGCAGGTCATGGTACCGAGCGGGATAGTGACGTCGAGGTTGCGCAAGTTGTTCTGGCGCGCGCCCTTCAGCACCAGCGCCCGGCCGCTGCCCTTGCGCCGGCGCGGCGGCACGGCGATCTCACGGGTGCCCGACAAATATTGCCCGGTGAGCGAGGCCGGGTCGCGCATGACCGCGGCCGGCGTGCCTTGCGCGACGATGTGGCCGCCGTGCACGCCGGCGCCGGGGCCCATGTCGATGACATGATCGGCCTCGATGATGGTGTCGCGGTCGTGTTCGACCACCAGCACCGTGTTGCCGAGATCACGCAGGCGCTTGAGGGTGGCGAGCAAGCGGGCGTTGTCGCGCTGGTGCAGGCCGATCGAGGGCTCGTCGAGAATGTAGAGCACGCCCATCAGGCTGGAGCCGATCTGCGTCGCCAGCCGGATACGTTGCCCTTCGCCGCCCGAGAGCGTGGCCGCGCTGCGCTCCAGGCTCAGGTAATCCAAGCCGACGTTGGTCAAGAAGCCCAAGCGCTCGACGATCTCCTTGAGAATGCGCCGCGCGATGGTTTCCTCTTGTGCCGTCAGCGCCAGGCCGGAGAAGAAGGCGAGAGCCTCAGTCACCGACATCGCCGCCACCTCGGTGACGGTCTTGCCGTGGATGCGCACCGACAGCGCGGCGCGCTGCAGGCGCGCGCCGCCGCAGGCCGGACACGGGCGCTCATTCATGAACGCTTCCAACTCCGCGCGGATCCACTCCGAGTCGGTTTCTCGGTAACGGCGATCGAGTGCGCTGATGACGCCTTCCCAGACACGGCGAAACTCGTAGCGCCGGCCGCCCTTCTCGTAGAAGAACACGATCTCGTCGTCGCCCGAGCCGGTGAGAACCGCCTGCTTGATCTTGGCCGGCAAGTCTTTGAACGGCGTGCTCAGATCGAAGCGATAGTGCTGCGCCAGGGCTTGCAGCACGTCGTCGCGATAGTGGCCGGCGCTCTTGCGTTCCCAGGGTGCGATGGCGCCGTCGGCGAGCGCCAGCTCGGGGTTCGGCACGATCAATTCCGGATCGAAGTAGCGGCTGGTACCCAGCCCGGTGCAAGTCGAGCAGGCGCCGTGGGGATTGTTGAACGAGAACATCCGCGGCGTAAGCTCGGGATAGGAAATGCAGCAATCGACACAGGCGAACTTCTGGCTGTAAAGAATCGCCTCCTTCACCGCCTCGCCGCTGTCGCCCAAGACCTCGATCTTCACCACCTCATCGCCGTAACGGCAGGCGACCGCCAGCGAGTCGGCCAGCCGCTTTTCGATCCCATGCCGGATCACCAGCCGATCGACCAGTACCTCGATGGTGTGCTTCTGCTGTTTGGCGAGCACGATGTCTTCGGCCAGATCCCGCAGCTTGCCGTCGATGCGGGCGCGCACGAAGCCGGCCTTGCGCAGGTCGAGCAACTCCTTGCGATATTCGCCCTTGCGGCCGCGGGCGATCGGCGCCAGCACGTGCAGCCGCGTCTGCGGCGGCCGCGCCGCCACCTGATCCACAATCTGCTGAATCGTCTGCGCCGCGATCGGCTTGCCGCACTGGTAGCAGTAAGGTTTGCCAATGCGGGCGAAGAGCAAGCGCAGATAGTCGTAGATCTCGGTTACCGTCCCGACCGTCGAGCGCGGGTTCTTGCTGGTAGTCTTCTGCTCGATGGAGATTGCGGGCGAGAGTCCGTCAATCGAATCGACGTCGGGCTTCTCCATCTGTTCCAAGAACTGGCGCGCGTAGGCGGAGAGCGATTCGACGTAACGCCGCTGGCCCTCGGCGTAAATGGTATCGAACGCGAGCGACGACTTGCCCGAGCCCGACAGCCCGGTGATCACGACCAGGCGGTCCCGCGGGATCTCGACCGTGAGGTTCTTGAGGTTGTGCTCGCGCGCCCCGATGATGACGATGCGATCCGACATCAACGGAAAGACTCACAAGTCGGCCGGCGAAAGTCAAAAGCGGCCTTGCCCCCGCTTGAGTACGCGTGTCACGAAGGCCAGCAGCGACTGCGGGGAGTCGAAATCGGCCATCTGCCCCGTCCACAAGTGCTCGACGCGGCCGGCCAGCCGGCCGTGCTCGGGGGCGGCGTCCGGCCGCAGCTGGATCACAAAGATGAGGTCTGGAGGAAGCGAGGCTCCTCCCGCTGTCTTATTCGGCATCGCAACTCCCCGCCGGCGCCGTCCGCGGGTAAGAGCAATTGGCGCGCCGCGCCACTTGGGACTGCCAACTGGTGCCGTGGCCCGCTACCGCAGCCACCGACCGTCAACTCCAGTGTACACTTCGCCGGCCGCTGTCCACTGCAGTGTACGGTGTCCCCCGGGAGCGGGGAGTGTGCATTTTTGGTTTGTTGCGTCGCCTAGCGCGGATGGTCTACAAGGCAGATCGTGGCGGTCGTTGGATGAGCGAGCCAGAGAACACCGAGATCGTCAGAATCCGGCGCGAGCGCAATCTCTATATGCGGCTGCTGCACTTGGGGCGGCAGCGCGAACTCGAGCCGTTCCTACGCGAGGCCCTGGCGCTGATCGTGGACGCTGGGAGCGCCCGCCAAGGCTACCTGGAGTTGTACGATGACCTCGATGACACCGGCCTGGAGCACCCCCGCTGGTGGATTGCAGGGTCCTGTCATAGTCGCGTGCGCGCGGTAGGATCAGCGTAAGCAGACGGAGCTGTTGGCGCGGAGCGCATGCAGCAAGTGCGCAGGAGCGGCAATAAATTCGCCGCGACAGTGGTGCTGTCGCCCGTTGGGGCGCAA
>JACQVA010000105.1 GCA_016210005.1 Deltaproteobacteria bacterium
CCGCAGCTCACTCAGTCGTGCCAGTCCCTGCGTTCCGCTGCTCTCCCTTGCCATTCGACCATCCTCCTCTCGTCGAGATGGCCGGGGAGGTTAGTCGAACGCGACGTCAGCGCGCATGCATGCTCACCGGAAGGACACGAGCAGTCCGAATAGTACGTTCGTTACCGCGCGCCCGCGCGGCGTTGCCCGACGCCGGCAAGGGGGGGACGCGGTGCCGGCCGGCACCGCGCGCGGCCTGTTCTTAGAAGCACCCGCACATCGGTGAGTTCGACAACGCCGTGCCGGTGCCGAAGACGAGCGGGATCGAGCAATTTCGGAACGTCGCAACGTCGTGATCATCGCCGAAGTTTGCAACATACCAACAGTCAGGACCGCCCGACCCGAACCCACAGCGTCCGAGTTCAATGCTAGCCTGGTTCGGGCCTCCATCGATACACTCGTGCCCACGGTGACCGTAGCCGACGACCAAGTCGTTGCCTTTGCCGCCGCAAAGCCGAGAGCCAATGACGAGATCTGGAAAGGAAGCCGGGCACGTCAAGGGCAGACTGGGGATGCAGGTACTGAAGATGCCGTCGTTACCCACTTCACCATCAATGACGTCGCTGCCTCCACCCCCGCCGATGCAGTCATTGCCATCGTCGCCGAAGATGTAGTCGTCGCCAGTACCCGCCTGTACGGTGTCATTGCCAAGGCCAGCGTCGACCAGGTCGTTGCCACCCTGATGCACATCGATGACATCGTCACCGCCCTTGGCACAAATGGCATCGTCTCCCGGCGTTCCGACGATCCACTCGGCGTTGCTTGCGTAGCCGCACAGGACACACTTGCCATCGCCGTTCCGATCACACGGCTCGGAGGGGCACGCGCTCAGGTCCGGACAACCGGCACTGTTGCAGTTCCAATCGCACTGTAGCGCCGTTCCCAGGATAAGGTGTGGGTTGCATGTGCCGGTGCTGCATGTGTAGGTGGCACCAGCGCAGTTACACGTCACTGCCCGAACTGGCGCACTCCCCACTACCGCCAGCGTGGCCAGGACAACACTTGCCATAAGCAGACTTCTCCGCTCTTTTCCTTTGCCGCCGATAAGGTTCATACGCTTTCCTCCTCATTGGCTCCTCCGCAAGAATGCAGAGACCCAACTCATCACACACCATTGTGCAATGAGAGGAACACGTCGGTTCCTCTATAGAAGGACCGTCAAAACGCGGTTGACGGTGTCAATCTCAGTCCAACGGACCCATCGAATCACAGGTCCCAGATCTGCATGGGATCGGGATCGTAGAGGCAGAGAGTACCTGTCTTGAGCGCATTGCGGAGATGTTCGCACAGGGCTGGCTGATGTTTGAGTATTCGGTTCAATGTATTCGTGAGGGTCGTCCGCACGTTGATACGCGCCCGCTCGGTCTCCGACGCACCGATCGCGGAGCGGCCCGGTCGGCGGAAGGCCTCGGCCAATTGCGCGGTCAAGGCTTCGCTCTCCGCCCGCAGCCGCTCGACACGGCCGAGATCGTTGCAGCGATCGGCCTCCTCCAGGTCCGAAGCCAGATCGCGCAACCGCCGGCGGTAGTTTTCGCGCGCTTGGCTATCGAGAACCGCAAGCGGCGAATCCAGCGCGCGCACGACCTGCGGCAGGTGGGTCACATCCAGTCCGTTGACCGTCGCCACCAGTTCGAGCACGTGCAACGCTCGCCCTTGATGCTGGATGAGTTGCCCGAGGTATCGCAACCCGCGGCAGTCCTTCAGCCGCACCGTCTCGCCCGCATACGCAACGGTCCAGAATTCGCCGTCACGTCGAAACACGTTGGCAGCACGCCCTGGCCGCGCGCCCCTCTGCGACGCCGATCCCTGCCTCAATACCTGCCAATGCCTGCGAAGGCTGGGGGCGGCGCTCGCGCTCAAGATCTCGTGCACGACGGCGTGGCGGAAATCGAACCGTTCGGTGTCGTCGCGCAGCACGCACAGGATGCGCTGCGCCACCGCCTGGTCGAGGGCCGGAGCCACGTCGCGGAGCTCGCGCTCCAGCAGTTCTGCCAGCGCCGGCAACCCGAAGGTTCGCCCGATCACGGCCGCCGCGGCGAGCACGGCGCGCGTCGCGGGCGAGAGCGCCGCCAATTGCTCTTCCACCGCGTACGCGACACGCTCCGGCACCGGATCGTCGTTCTTCCCGCCATCCCCGTCACGGGCGCACCCGGCGGCGGCGAACTCCGCGACAAAGAGCGGCAGGCCATCGGTTCGCTCGTGAAGGGCGCGCGCCGGCGGCGTGTCCGCCGGCGTGCGCCGCAGCAGTTTCAGATAGGCGCCGACATCGTCCGTGTCGAACGCCCGCAGCCAGAGCGTGTCGGCCCAGACCAGGCAACTGAGCCGACTCAGCCGCGCGGCGCGGAGGGGATCGGCGGGCCGGCAGTCGCGCGCAGTGACGATCAGGCAGACCGGAAGGCTCGCGAGTGTATCGGCCACCGCTTCGAGCAGTTCCAGCGACGGCGCGTCACTGTGATGAAAATCTTCCAGGATCATCAGCAGCGGCCGTGCAACCCCGGCAGCAGCGAGCACATTCTGCAAGCGATCGGCGCTGCGCGTTAGGTCGCCCTCGTCGAGTACCGCGTCGCAGCGACTCGGGCACGCTTGCAGCGGACTCCTACACATGTGTCCATCTGCGTGGTCGCCGAGCGCGTTCGCTGCGCCACAGCACCCGCGCACGATCTGACGCCACGGGCCCAGCGGCGCCCTGACTCCGGCGCGGCACTGGACCCAGTGGACCGCGAATCCCTGCTCAGCCGCCCACGCCGCGGCCGCGCCGGCGAGATAGGTTTTGCCGATCCCGCCTTCGCCCAGCAGGAGCACCAGCCGCCCGCCGCCCCCGGCTGTCGCCCGCAACGCCGTGCGCAGCGCGCTCACTTCGCGCTGCCGGCCGACAATGACGCGCGGGGGCGCAGCCTCTGGCGCCAATTTCGAGGCCTGGGTAAACTTCGAGGCCTGCGTAGATGATGGGCCGGTTAGTGGAGCACACGCGACACTGGGCTGCCGAGAAGGTTCCCGCACTGTGCGCCTGTGTCTAGTCGATCGCGGCCAACATTGTCAATGACAAACCTCAACGATCCAACGGCCCGCAGAACGAACCACGAAGACGCTCGAGTTTGTCCACATCAAATTGCGCTTCATCGCTTTGCGTTGAATTCCGTGACCCGCCCGGCGATGTCCAGCACCGTGCGGCTTACTCGCCCAGCCGGTGTCGTGTCGGTATACGTCCGCGTCGCCGCATTGTAGCTGCGGGTGATCGTGCGGCCGTTGACGACAAGGGTGTCGGTCTGGCTTATCAGGCTCGTCGGGTTCAAAGGGTCCGTGAGGGCCCGAATGAGTTCTTCACCGAGGCCGACACGCCGGTCTTCATACCACCCGTAGGCAGCGGCCAGATCGTGTCCGACCCGGCGCCGGAAGGCCAGCGGCAGGCCCATCAGCCGCGCCGAGCCTGGGCGAGCACTTCATCTCGGGAAACGACATCTTCCGGGTTGCCTTGGTGTTCAGCGATGCGCTCGTCGATGACGGCGCGATGCGCGTCGCCAAGCGGTATGTCGGACGGCTCCGCAGCAAGGCTGTCCCAGATCAACTCCACCAAGCGCAACCGCTCCTCAGCCGGGAGCTTGAGGATTTCGGCAACATCGGCATTGCGCATGGCATTAAGCCTACCACCGTCAGGTCGGCCACGCTAACGCCTCCCGCTGAGCGGCCGCGGGCGAAACGCGACGGCTCAAGCCAAGCGCGTCCCTTCACGCCCGCGGTCCGATCGAGCGGCGGGTTAGGCCTCGACGTGCAATACCTCACCGCGAGCCACCCTTCCGACCGCCGCTTTGAGCTTGGGAACCAGGGGGAGGAGTGCGCGCAGCTTGTTGCTCTTGGCGATGAGCACGATGAGTGGCACTCCGGCCTTGCCGAGATTCTGCTGGTTCTCGATGTTCTGGTCGGTTGTCACGAACACGTCAAAGTCTGCGGACGTAATCAATGCCAGCAACTCACCATTTCGTTTGCCCGCCCAACCGAGTTCCTGGACAGTCGACACCTCATGCTCAGGGATCTGGTGCTTGAGCGGGCGGGGTACGCACTCGTCAAGCAGCACGCGCATGGGCGACGAGCATCTCCTTCGCGAGTTCAAGCACCGCCACCGCCTGCTCCCGCGTCACGCTGGGAAAGTGGTCCAGAAAAACATCAATCGAATCACCATCCTCCAAGTAATCCAGCAGCGTCTGAACCGGTACGCGCGTCCCCATGAACACAGGTGTTCCGCCGAGGATCTCTGGGTCGCTATGAATCACGACTGGCTCGCTCATTGCCATGTCCTTCCCCGGTACCCAATAGCATGATGCGCCTGCCGGGCCTAACGTACGGCATTACACGCGGCGGCCAAAATGGCAGGCTCCCGCTTGGCAGAGTCCGCTCGCGGCCGCGGTCGTGTGGTCATGTTCGGCCCTGGTCGGACCGGCTCAGAACTTCCTGATACGAGAACTCGTCCAGTCGGGCGTTGGTCCGCGCATGTTCGATCGTCATGTTCACCAAATTCCCTCGCTGGTCGAGATCGGCGTAGATGTTCTCGCTGATTTCTCTGGTCTCGGCGACCGGTTTGTCCGTAAACTCCAGAAGGGCGGTGTCGGTACTTCTTGACAACGGAGGCCTTATAGCTGTTCGACACGGTCTTCACAGAAGCCGCCTGAACTCTTCCTCGGTCAAGCCTGCGTCGTGAACGATGCCTCCCATCGTGAACCCGTTGACCGGATCGTGCCGAGGAATCGTCAGGATACGCTTGCCGTCCGTCAAGACAATGTGCTTCGCGCCCTCCCGAGCGACGCGGAAGCCAGCCTTCTGGAACGCCCGCACGGCGCGGCGATGCGGTACGCCGGGTATGCTCGGCATGGCCGCTCAAACCGCCACGTCGATCTCTCTGATGTCGCCGCTCCCAAGCTCCTCGTCCACGACGGCGAGATACTCGCGAATCGCGTCGGAGATGTTCGCCAGCGCCTCCTCCTCCGTTGCTCCCTGCGACCAACAGCCCGGTAGCCCGGGGACCGACACGGCAATGCCCTCGTCAGTCGCTTCTAGTCTGACGCGGTATTTCATGCGCTCAGGATACCCTTTCCCGGCTCGGTCGTCGAACGTAAAAGGGGTTTTCCGGCATCCGGCGCGACGGGGCGGTGCGCGAGATGGTGTGATGGTTGCCGCCGGATGGCGGAAGGGCCTGCCTGCGCCGCGACGAACGCTGCGGGCGGACCCGCTGGCGGTGGAATGAAGGGCGCGGTGCGGCGCAGGGGTGCACGCGGACGCACGACGGCGCAACGGTCGCGGCGCGATCGTGAAAACGCAGGGAGTCGGTGGGTGGGAGAAGCCGCGGGTGATCATGACGTGTCGTGTGCAGTCGCCAGACTCTGTGGACCATCACGGCGAGCAGGCGGGCTGCGCAGCAACGGAGGGTCTTGATAGCGGATAGCGATGGAGGTCTGGACTGACGAGCGAGGGCTCGGACGTTCCGGCAGCCCACTGAATCAACCTGTCTCGCTATCCAGACCTGACCCTAGCCACCCGTTACGTCTCACTCGCGAGCTCGACGGAGCGCGCACGAATGGGCGCGCCGCCCTCGCTTACCTCCGCCGCCGGCGGCAGAGCATCCTCCTTGGTTTCTAGCTTCTCATGCCGTAGCGCCCCCTCCACCGTATCGGCGCTGTGGGCGAACACGGCCTCGACCCATTCGTAGAAGAACAGGCGCGGGCAGTAGACGTACTCGTTGAGCATGCGGGCGGGGAGATACTCCGGCAACTCGATTCGGCGGCGGCGCGCCGCAAGCGGCCGCGTACGCTCGGGAGTCGCATCTGTCTTCGGCAGTGCGTCAGTGGCCATGGGGTGCTCCTTCTTGGTCGGGGCGCAAAGCAGCTCGCCGTTGCAAGCCCGGATCGCGGCGGCGGAAGCCTCCTACCCTCTGCCCTCTTCGTCCACCACGATGCAGGGTGCATCGATCGGTGCGTACGCCTTGCCGAGGGCGGTGATGACGCGGTCGCCGCGGCCTTCGACCGGACCGAGGTCGACGAACAGGACCTGGTCCTCACGGTGGTCGATGATTTCGCTCAGGACGTGCCGGCAGCGCACCAGGTCGGTGGGCGCGAACTGACACTCGAAGATCGAGTACTGCAGGTGGTCGCCGAAGTCGCGCATGGTCTTGTAGACCGTCTTCAGCCGCTTATCGTCGCAGATGTCGTAACAGACGAGGTATGTGTTGCGGGGCATCCATCTCCGGAGCGAAGCAAGAGAGCCGCCAACGTGGGCATCACTCTGGCCCGTTGCCGTTCCGCTCAATGGGTACGGGGCCGAGAACAGATTTGAACAGCGAGCCAGACCGAAGTGAGCGAAGCTCCGCCGGCAAGCGCATGGGCAGCTCGCGCTGCCATATGCGTTCACGGAGTACGGTGCGGTAATGTTGGCGTCGGTTCTGAACAGCTCGGTTGCGATCACGGCCAGCGTGCAGGTCGTGCGCGCGTTCGTGAAGTTGCGGGAGCTGCTCTCCACACACAGGAACCTCGCCTTCTTCTTGTCCCCCTTACCAAGGGGGACCATAGGGGGTCGAAGCGCTGGAGCGCAAGTACGACGCGCAGTTTAGGGTCGTGTTCGACGCGATCCGCCTGTTCATGGCGCCGCCGGTGGCGAAGCGGAGGCGGATCGGCTTCGGCGGTGAACGGTGACGAGGAGTAGTCCTCCTCGCCCGCATCACCGCGGAGAGGAAAGAGGTGAGGGTACTTGCCGGAAGTCCTTGCCTGCGGAGCGCATCATTGTGTAAGGTGCCGCATCACGTTTGGTGAAGGGGGAGATGGCGGCGATTTCAGACTGCTTCGGCGAGTTCTTCCGGACGGCGATGAGGAAGGCGCCGTGCGATTACCAGCGGCGGCTGGCAGAGGACGATCCCTTTCGCGAGCTGCTCGACATTCCGACCGGGCTTGGTAAGGCACTCGTGCGGGTGGCTGCATGGCTCGAACTCCCGCACCGGCGGGTAGGAGGAGCCGATTGAGGAGACAGGCGTCAAATACCAGGACTCAGATGCTTTCTCCGGAGAGCGCGAGCGCCTCCGCGAGTTCGTCCGCCGCTGGGCCGAGCTTGGCCCATTGCTGGAAGAAGAACGCTACGCGGCATTGCAGGACCTAGATGACGAAACGGCGCGGCGAATCACGCTCGACTTGTTCAAGCTTTGGCGGCCACGAGAAGTCGATGACTTCGGGGCTGGCCTCGTCGAGCAACAGAAGGTTTTTGCGAAGCTGCGGCAGCGCGAAGCAGCGGAGAAGTTGAAGCGGTGATCACGAACGAGCACGAGTTTGCGGCGCTGTTCCGCGCGCTTACTGGGAATCCACCGTTCCCTTGGCAGCGAGAGCTTTATCGCCGGTTCACTGCTGGCGAGTTCCCGAAGTCCTGCAACTTACCAACCGGACTGGGCAAGACGTCGGTCATACCGATTTGGATGTTGGCGCTCGCTGCAAGCCCAACGGTTGTTCCGAGGAGGCTTGTGTACGTAGTCAACCGCAGGACCGTCGTGGATCAGGCCACGGACGAAGCGGTGCGTATACGAAAAGCGCTCGGTGCCAAGGCAGAACTTCGGAGTGTCGCCGATGCCTTGCAATCGCTCGCCGCATTTTCCTCCGATATACCATTGGCAATCAGTACCCTCCGCGGGCAATTCGCGGACAACGCCGAATGGCGAAACGACCCGACCCGCCCAGCTGTAATCGTCGGCACAGTGGACATGATCGGCAGCCGCTTGCTGTTCGCCGGTTACGGCTGCGGATTCAAATCCCGCCCGCTGCACGCCGGCTTTCTTGGGCAAGACACGCTGCTGGTCCACGACGAGGCCCACCTTGAGCCCGCATTCCAGGAACTGATCGTCGCGATCGAAGCTGAGCAGCAGCGATGTTGCGAGTTCGGCCGGTTTCGCGTCATGGCGCTGACCGCAACCTCGCGCACTGACGGTGAGCAGTCTGGCCTGACCGACGCTGACCGAAAGCACGCCGTGGTGCGGAAGCGAATCGAAGCAAAGAAGGGCATCACGTTCTGTGCCGCAGACGACCAGAACCACGTCGCGGATGAGGTCGCCGAGCGCGCGCTGAAACACAAGGGCGGCGGCCAAGCGATCCTCGTCTTTCTCCGCGAGCTAAAGAACCTGCACAACGTGGCGAAGAAGATCGACGCAGAATGTCCCGGTCAGGTCCAATCGCTTACCGGCACCATGCGTGGGCTCGAACGCGACGCGCTGGCGAAGGAAGATGCCATCTTTGCCCGATTCATGCCGAAGCCGGGGCCGGGAGTTACACCACAGCTTGGCACCGTCTATCTCGTGTGTACCTCAGCCGGCGAAGTCGGCATCGACATCTCGGCTGATCATCTCGTCTGTGATCTCACTCCGTTCGAGAGCATGGCACAGCGGTTCGGCAGGGTGAACCGTTTCGGCACTGGCGATGCGCGAATTGACGTTGTTTACGAATCCAAATCAGACGAGAAGAAAAAGGATGATCCATACGAGCACGCCCGCTGGGCGACGCTGAGATTACTCCGAACGCTTCCGACAAACCGCGCGCGACGCCGCGACGCGAGCCCGGCTGCATTGGGCAACGTACCTGTTAGCGATCGACAGGCGGCATTCACCCCACCCCCGGTCATCCTTCCCGTGAGCGACATTCTCTTCGACGCCTGGGCGCTCACCTCGGTGCGCGAGAGGTTGCCGGGCCGTCCTCCGGTGGCCGACTGGCTGCACGGCCTTGCAGAGTGGGAACCGCCCGAGACCCACGTCGGCTGGCGTGAAGAGGTCGATGTTCTGAGCACCGAACGGCTCGGCAAATGCAAGCCTGAAGACCTTCTCGATGACTATCCGCTGAAACCGCACGAATTGCTCCAGGACAACAGTAGCCGGGTATTCAAGGAACTGGAGCGGATGGTGGACCGGCACTCGGACAGAGAGATGGGTGCATGGCTGATTGAGCCAGACGGCGAAGTTACGGTCTTGCCGTTGCGCCGGCTGGTGGAGAGGGGCAGGCAGAACCTGGATCATCGCACCGTGCTGCTGGCCCCGAAGGCAGGCGGCCTAAAAGGTGGCATGCTCGACGGCGCCGAGAAGTTCGACGAAGCCTGTTCGTACGACGTGGCTGACTCCTGGACGGACCAGGCTGGGACAGCGCGCCGCTGCCGAGTATGGGACGACGAGGAGCCACCGGAGGGGATGCGACTGGTGCGGGCGGTTGATATCCGCCCCTTTGCTGACGATGAGCCCGAGGGGGACGAAGAGGCGCCTGGTCGACGCTACTGGTATTGGTATGTCCAGCCCCGCTCGGCTGACGATGACGGATCACGAACTGCCAGACAGAAGCAAGGGCTGAGTCCGCATCTTCAATCGGCGGAGCGCTTCGCGAGCGCTCTTGTCGCCAAGCTCAAGTTGAGCGAGCCTGAGGCTTCGGCGATCACGCTTGCCGCTCGGTGGCACGATCTCGGCAAACACCGCGCGATCTGGCAGCGGTCCATCGCCAATCGTGACTACCCCCAGCAAGTGCTGGCGAAGTCTGGGCGCGGCGGGCGACTTCTTGATCTGAATGACTATCGTCACGAGTTCGGATCACTCATCGATCTTGAGAAGAGACAACACGCTGATTTTGGCCAACTCGCCTGGGACGTGCGGGACTTGGTCCTGCACCTGATTGCCGCCCACCACGGCCGGGCGCGCCCGCACTTCCCGCTCGACGAGGCGTTTGATCCCGAGCGCGAGGAGAGTGACGCTGCAGAAGTCGCGCGCAAAGTGCCGCGCCGCTTCGCGCGCCTTCAGCGACAGTATGGCCGCTGGGGGCTCGCCTACATCGAGTCGCTAGTGCGTGCTGCGGATGTTCTCGCGTCGCAGGCCCGCGATGCCTCGATCTCAGGACCGGTCGAGTCAGTCGCGACGCCGACGAAGGATGGTGCGCGATGAGCAAGGTCGCCGAACCCAGCATCCGTGTCCACATCGACCCAACCAACCCCGGACAATTCTTCGCCTGCTGTGGTCTGCTCGAACTGGCCCACAGGTTGTGGAGTGGAGCAGAAGGGTGGTTCGAGGAACAGGGGCTTCACTTTCTCGTTCGTCCTACGCTGGTGATTTCAGATTTCGGCGCAGCGGGCCTAATCAACAAGTTTGCTCGGTGCTCTCTGACCAATACTATGACTGAGACGCAGCTCAAGCGCCGCGATGAGCTGGCGTCGATGCCGAAGAAGAGTAGAGAGAAGGATTCTGCGCTCGAAGCTGAGAAGAAGGCACTTGATACACTCTGGCGAGAGGCGCCAATTCTTCTCCATGAGCCGTTTCACATCCGCTTGGACTGGTTCATCGATGAACGTGCGGGAGGCGACGCGTTCAAGACATGGGCAGGGCAACAATCGGTCGTGGAAATTGCGCGTGGCATGAAAGCGCCTCTGCTGGCGGAGGATTGGAGCACAATCGCTCCCGAGCACTGGCTGGAGAAGAGCACGAACAGCGATTGCCTCCCCTTCAACTTCGACTCGGACCTCGGGGGCATGGGCTCGGATCGCGACGTGGGGTTCAGCTTCGACCCATTGGGCATCCAAGTTCGAACACGACCTCTGGTCGAACTCCTTGCGTTCATCGGCTTACAGCGGTTTCGGCCCGCCAGAGTCGTAACCGAGAATCGCTACCGATTCTCGCTCTGGTCCGATCCTCTCGTCCCCGAGGTTGCTGCCCCTGCTGCTTGTTGCCTGCTGAAATCCCCGGGTTCAAGAACGTTCGAGTTCCGACTTCTCTACCGCACCAAGTATCTGAAGAGTTTTCTTCCGGCCAACCCCATAGGAGGAAATCGATGAGCGACGAGCTGATCAAGAAGTACGACCACTGGCTGAAGGACGACAGCGGTGTAGCCGCGCTGGTGATTCGCGAGAACCTGATGCCCGTGGAGGGACAAGATGGCGTCCTGTTTCCTGCCACCTTCGCCGCCAGCGAAGACAAGACTTTCAAGGGCGGCTACAACATCGATGAGTTCGCAGATGGGAAAAACGTCTGCCTCATCGACAGCGTTGGCTCACAGGCAAACCGGATAGAGCCACTGTTCGCTAAGAAGGAGTACGCGGGTCTCGTGCCGCAAATCGTCGTGAAGGCCGGCGACAAGACCGTCAATCTTCTCGATGCAGGGCACCGCGCTGGCGACGCCATCATCCGTTGCTCGGCCTTGCAGCAAGATCTGCAGGACGCGTTCAAGACGGTGCAGAGCGGCGACGCCGAGCCGCTGGCGAAGGTGGCGCCAACCTCGCTCGTGTTCGGTGTGTGGGATTCTCGCGATACCCAGGCCAAGCTCCCGCGACTGATCGCCTCGACGATTCGTGCCTTTGATGTCCGCAAGCTCACGCGATCTGCCCAGTATGTGCCTGCGACAGAGTACGTTGATAATGGCTTACTCGACGAGCCAGCCGACAAGAAGACGAAGGACGCTTATGCTGAACGGGGGTTCGTGCATGTCCCCGCTTCCGGTTCTCATGGCGGTGTGATCGCAACAGGCGGCATACGCCGTGACGCTACGCTCCACCTCGCCGCGCTGCGCCTCCTTACTGCGGGCGACGTGGAGGCGAAGACACTCGCCCTGCGTCGCTACATTCTGGGCCTCGCGATGACCGGATTCACATACTCGTCTTTCGGCTATCTCCGTCAAGGTTGCAGCCTCGTGCTCGACCCTGACAAACCGCGCGAGGTCCGCGAGGTATACTGCGACGGTCGCCGTGAGAAGGTTACGCTGGAGCATGGTGACGCCCTCAAGTACGCCAAGGCCGCTGCCAAGGCGTTTGGAATCGATCCCGATCGCAAGATCAACCATCAAGTCAGCCCAGACCGCGAGGTCGTGTTCGACAAGGACCTGGCAATGAAGGACGTGAGCGGCGACGACACCGGCCGGCGGCACCAGACGCCGCGGAAGAGCGTGAAAGCCGGGGTGAAGGTTGCTACCGAGCCGCGGAGGTCGCGGAGCGGCGGCACGAAGACGCCGCGGAGGAGTAAGAAATCGAAGTAGCTAGAGCGGCGCTATGTCTTCGCACTTCTGCCTTTCGATCCGTTTCCTTGACCCGCTCTTCCACGGGCGGAGCGATGGCGGCGTACCGGAGTGGCCCCCGTCACCGCTGAGGGTGTTTCAGTCGCTGGTCGCAGTCGCGGCGCGCCAACGCGTGGAGGCCGAATCCGCGTTGAAGTGGCTGGAGAGGCAACCCTCACCGATGCTGGTCGCTCCCGCGGGTGTAACCTCGTCCGGCTACAGCCTGTCGGTGCCCAACAACGCCATGGACATCGTTGCCAGAGCATGGTGCCGAGGCAACTATTCGAACTCGGGCGACGCCAATCCGGCCACACACCGCACGATGAAGACTGTTCGCCCCACGCAACTGCTGGGTGGCGACGCCGTGCATTACCTCTGGCCCATGTGCGAGTCCTTGACCGGTGAGGTTTGCGGCTACGTGGAGACGCTCTCCAGTCTCGCCCGCAGCATTGTCGCGCTGGGCTGGGGCGTAGACATGGCAGTGGGCTATGGCGCCGTTGTGTCAGACGAGCAAGTTGAGGCCTTGCTCGGCGAGCGGTGGCTGCCCGGCGCCGAAGGAACCGGCGATGGCTTGCGCGTGCCACTGCAAGGAACGCTGGACGCCCTGGCACGTCGGCACGAGCGATTCCTGACGCGCCTGAAGTCCCACACGGCGCCGCCGCCGCTGTCTAGCTACGCTACCGTCGAATATCGTCGAGCGACCGATCTGCCGCAACGCCCCGTGGCTGCCTTCTCGCTGCTGAAGCTCGACGCGCGTGGGTTCCGCGCATTCGACACGACCCGACGCGCGCTCACCGTGGCTGGCATGATGCGCCATGCAGCCAAGCTCGCGGCCCAGCATGCTGGTTGGTCCGAGTCGAAGATCAACGCCTTCATCCTGGGCCATGGCGAATCGAAAGACGCCGGCGAACATGTTGCAGTCGGACCGCAGCGCTTCGCCTATCTGCCTCTGCCTAGCATTGAGGGAAGAGGTGAAGGCAAGGCTCTCGTGGTCGGCAGCGTCCGACGCACGATGCTCACGGCATTCGCTGACGACTGCGATGAAGAGATCGCCTGGGCACGGCGTGCCCTGTCAGGGTTGGAACTGACCGACGAGGACAAGAACCAGCCACCGGTTGCGCTGCTCTCGTTACTGCCCACAACTGACAAGATCGTTCGGCGCTACACACAACCCGCTGCGTCCTGGGCTACCGTTACGCCTGTGGTTCTCCCCGGCTACGATGACCCAGCTCACTATCGGCGGCGATTGAAACAGGGGATTGAGGCGGAGGAGCAGAAGCAACTGTTGACTCGCCTGAACGACCGCATCGACGGCCTCCTTCGCAAGGCGATCATTCAGGCTGGCTTCTCCCAAGTCTTAGCGGACCACGCGGACCTGGATTGGCGCAAGGTCGGCTTCTGGCCCGGCGCTGATCTAGCCGACCGCTACGGCGTGCCCGATCACCTCAGACGCTTCCCCCGGTTCCACGTGAGGATCAATTGGCGGGATGCGAACAATCGACCAATTCAGATTCATGGACCCGTATGCATTGGCGGGGGCCGCTTCTGCGGGCTCGGGCTCTTCGCGGCCTTGGCCGACTGAGGCCTTTCCGTCGCTGGGCCACTCCGCCCACTTCGGCCTCGCCTGCCTACCGGAGCGCCGGCGCAGGCAGGGGCAGTTTCGCGGAATTGCCGATTGAGGCATCGGGGCATTTAGCCATTACCGGGATCAGGCAGGAATAGCCGTGACGCCGGTCATGAAGAGATTCCGAGACTACTCAGGCCGAACGGTCCGGCTGACCGCCGAGCGCTGGCAGCACGTCATTGAGCATTCAGAGATGCTGGGACAGGAGCAGAAGCTGCGGCAGACGTTGCGAGAGCCACACAGGGTCCTCACCAGCCGCTTGGACTC
>JACQVA010000106.1 GCA_016210005.1 Deltaproteobacteria bacterium
GCTGTCGACTGTATCCGGATCGCAGGTGTCACCGCTGCCGTCTCCGTCACAGTCGCTCTGGTTCGGGTTCCAGTTCGGGCAATTGTCGCAGGCATCGGTGATGCCGTCGCCGTCGCTGTCGACGGTATCCGGATCGCAGGCGTCGCCTGAACCGTCGCCGTCACAGTCGGTTTGCGCCGGGTTGTACGGACAGGGCCACCACCAGCAGGGATCGTTGTAAGTGCAGTTGTCGGCGCCGTCGCAGACGCCGTCGCCGTCATCGTCCGAGCCGCCGGCCCCCGGACAACCATCGCAGAGGTCGCCAACGCCGTCTTGGTCGGTGTCGGCTTGGTCTGGGTTGAAGTGATCGCAGCAGTTGTCGGCGGGCTGGTTTACGTCGCCGCAGCAGATACCGTCGCCGTCCCAGTCGTAGCCGCCGGCGCCGGCGCAGTAGTCGCAGGCATCGCCCAACCCGTCGCCGTCGGTGTCGGCCTGATCCGCATTCCATTGCCACGGGCAGTTATCGAGCCCATCGCAGACACCGTCGCCGTCGTAATCGCCGCCGGGGCCGAAGCACGGGTCGCAGGGGTCACCGATACCGTCGCCGTCGCTGTCGGCCTGGTCGGAGTTGGCATTGTTGGGGCAGTTGTCACAGGCGTCGCCGACGCCGTCGAAGTCCCGGTCGTATTGCTCCCAGTTGTGGTTCAGTGGGCAGTTGTCACAGGCGTCGGCAGTGCCGTCGCCGTCGCTGTCGACTGTATCCGGATCGCAGGTGTCACCGCTGCCGTCTCCGTCACAGTCGCTCTGGTTCGGGTTCCAGTTCGGGCAATTGTCGCAGGCATCGGTGATGCCGTCGCCGTCGCTGTCGGCGGTATCCGGATCGCAGGCATCGCCCGCACCGTCGCCGTCGCAATCGGCTTGCGCCGGGTTGTACGGACAGAGCCACCACCAGCAGGGATCGTTGTAAGTACAGTTGTCGGCGCCGTCGCAAACGCCGTCGCCGTCATCGTCCGTAGTTCCGGGCCCCGGGCATCCGTCGCAGGCGTCGCCGCTGCCGTCCTGGTCGCTATCGCTTTGATCAGGGTTGAACGTCCATGGACAATTGTCCTCGGCGTCGCAGATACCGTCGCCATCGTAGTCGCTGGTGCCGGCCCCGGCGCAGGGGTCGCAGGCATCGCCGACGCCGTCCTGATCGGCGTCAGCTTGGTCGGGATTGTAATACCAGCAGCAGTTGTCTGCCGGCTGGTTTACGTCACCGCAGCAGATACCGTCGCCGTCCCAGTCGTAGCGGCCGGCGCCGGCGCAGTAGTCGCAAGCATCGCCCAAGCCGTCGCCGTCGCTATCGGCCTGGTCCTGGTTCCACCACGGGCAGTTATCGAGCCCATCGCAGGCGCCGTCGCCGTCGGCGTCGCCGCCGGGGCCGAAGCAGGGGTCGCAGACGTCACCGATGGCGTCCTGATCGGCGTCGGCCTGATCGGGGTTGGCGTTGGTGGGGCAGTTGTCACAGGCGTCACCGACGCCGTCGAAATCCAAGTCGTATTGTTCCCAGTTGCGGACTAGCGGGCAGTCGTCGCAGCCGTCGGCAACACCGTCGCCATCGCTGTCGACGGTGTCCGGATCGCAGGTGTCGCCCACACCGTCCTGGTCACAATCGGTCTGTGTCCGGTTCCAGTTCGGGCAGTTGTCGCAGGCGTCGGCGGTGCCGTCGCCGTCGCTGTCGCTGATGTCGGGGTCGCAGACGTCACCCCGGCCGTCGCCGTCGCAATCGGTTTGCGCCGGGTTGAAGGCGCATGACCACCACCAGCAGGCGTCGTTGTAAGTGCAGTTGTCGCCACCGTCACAGATGCCGTCGCCGTCCTGGTCCGCTGCCCCCGGTCCAGGGCAGCCGTCGCAGGCGTCGCCGATGCCGTCCTGATCCACATCGGTTTGGTCTTCGTTCCAATTCCACGGGCAGTTATCGTCGCCGTCGCACCAGCCGTCGCCGTCGCCGTCGTTTGCACCCGCGCCGAAGCAGTGATCGCAGCCGTTGCCAACGCCGTCGCCGTCGCTGTCGCCCTGATCGGGATTGTAGCTGTTCGGGCAATTGTCCGCTCCGTCGCAAACCCCGTCGCCGTCGGCATCTTGCCCCGGACCTACGCAGGCGTCACAGACGTCGCCGATGCCGTCCTGGTCGCTGTCGGCTTGATCGGGGTTGGCGTGGTTGGGGCAGTTGTCGCAGGTGTAGCCGACGCCGTCGTGGTCTCCGTCGTATTGCTCCCAATTGTAGTTGTTCGGGCAGTTGTCGCAGGCATTCGTTATGCCGTCGCCGTCGTTTTCGACCGTGTCGGGATCGCAAGCATCGCCGACGCCGTCGCCATCGCAGTCAATCTGTCCAAAGTTCCAGCTCTGGCAATTGTCGCACTGGTCGTCAACGCCGTCGCCGTCGCTGTCGGTGGTGTCAGGGTCGCAGGCATCGCCCCGGCCGTCGCGGTCGCAGTCGACTTGCGCCGGGTTGTAAGCGCACGACCACCACCAGCAGTTGTCGTCATAGGTGCAGTTGTCTTGCCCGTCACAGACGCCGTCGCCGTCCTGATCGGCTGCCCCTGACCCCGGACAGCCGTCGCAAGCGTCGCCGAGGCCATCCTGGTCAGCGTCGGCTTGGCCGGCGTTCCATTGTCCCGGGCAGTTATCGGCGCCGTCGCACCAGCCGTCGGCGTCGGAGTCCGCTTGTCCGCTACCGGCGCACCAGTCGCAGGCGTTGCCGACGCCGTCACCGTCACGGTCGCCCTGGTCAGGATTGAACGTATAGGGGCAATTGTCACCGTTGCAGACGCCGTCGGCGTCGTAGTCCGGCCCGGCACATGGGTCGCAAGCGTCGCCGACGCCATCGCCATCGCTGTCAGCCTGGTCGGGGTTAGGCGCATTGCGGCAGTTGTCGCAGGCGTCGCCGCGCCCATCGCGGTCACTATCGAGTTGATCCCAGTTATAGCTGGCGAGGCAGTTGTCGCAGGCGTCGGCAACTTGGTCGCCGTCGCTGTCGATCGTATCCGGATCGCACGGGTCGCCGATGCCGTCGCCGTCGCAATCCGACTGCAGGTGATTCCAGCCCGGGCAGTTGTCACAGGTGTCGGTCGTGCCGTCACCGTCACTGTCCACGGTATCCGGGTCGCAGACGTCGCCGGCACCGTCGCCATCACAATCGGTTTGGGCTGGGTTGTAGTTCCAGGGGCAGTTGTCGGCGCCGTCACAGCGCCCATCGCCGTCGGCGTCCCGGCCCGGGCCGGCGCACGGGTCGCAGCGGTCGCCGACACCGTCGCCATCGCTGTCGGCCTGTCCGGGATTGTACTCGCCGCAGTTGTCGCAGGCATCGCCGGCGCCGTCGCGATCGGCATCGCGTTGGTCCGGGTTACCCGCTGCCGGGCAGTTGTCGCAGGCGTCGGCGATGCCGTCGCCGTCGCTGTCGGTGGTGTCGGGATCGCAGGCGTCGCCGATGCCATCGCCATCACAATCACTCTGGGTCTGGTTCCAGTTCTGGCAATTGTCGCAGCCGTCAGCGGTGCCGTCGCCGTCGCTGTCGACGGTATCCGGGTCGCAGGCGTCGCCTGAACCGTCGCCGTCGCAATCGGTCTGGGCCGGGTTGTAATTCCAGGGGCAGTTGTCGGCGCCATCACAGACGCCGTCGCCATCCTGGTCCGTAGTTCCGAGCCCCGGGCAGCCGTCGCAGGCATCGGCAGTGCCGTCACCGTCGCTGTCGGCCTGATCGGGGTTCCAATTCCAGGGGCAGTTGTCAGCACCGTCGCACCAGCCGTCACTATCCGAGTCCGTGTTGCCGGTGCCGGCGCACCAATCGCAGGCATTTCCGATCCCGTCGCCATCGCTGTCAGTCTGGGCCGGGTTGTGGTTCCATGGGCAGTTATCGAGCCCATCGCAGACCCCGTCGCCGTCGGCGTCGCCGCCCGGTCCCGCACAGGCGTCGCAGACATTGCCGATGCCGTCGCCGTCGCTATCGGCTTGATCGGGGTTGGCGTGGTTGGGGCAGTTGTCGCAGGCGTCGCCGACGCCGTCGAAGTCGCGGTCGTACTGTTCCCAGTTGTAGACTTGTGGGCAGTTATCGCAGGCATCGGCGACCTGGTCGCCGTCGCTGTCGATCGTATCCTGATCACAGGGATCACCGCTGCCATCGCCGTCGCAGTCGCTCTGCAACCAATTCCAATTGGGACAGTCGTCGCAGGCGTCGTCTGTGCCATCGCCATCGCTGTCATTCCTGTCAGGGTCACAGGCATCGCCGAGGCCGTCGCCGTCGCAATCGGTCTGGGCCGGGTTGAAGGCACACCACCAGTACCAGCCGCAGCCATCCAAGGTGCAGTTGTCAGCGCCGTCGCAGACGCCGTCGCCATCCTGGTCCGCCGCCCCTGGTCCCGGGCAACCGTCGCAGACATCGCCGACGCCGTCTTGATCGGCATCGGCCTGATTGGGGTTGTAGTTCCACGGACAATTGTCCTCGCCGTCGCAGCGGCCATCGCCGTCGCTGTCGGAGACGCCGGCTCCGGGGCAGCTATCGCAGACGTTGCCGCTGCCGTCGCCGTCATTGTCGGTTTGCTGTGGGTTGTAGTGCCACGGGCAGTTGTCGCAGGCGGCACCGACGCCGTCGCCGTCCCAGTCTTCGGCCTGACACTCTGGAGGTCGAGTCGGTGTGACGAGTGGAGAGTAGGTCGGCGTAGGGGTTTGGCCCACCGCCGGACGCGTCGTAACGGCCGTCAGTAGCGCCAGCAGCACCAGGAACACCCAGCACCTGCTGTGCGTCTTGCGCTTGCCGCTGGCCGCACCGATTCTGCGAGTATGGCGATACACCCCTAGTACCGTTGCGAAGACGTTCATTACCCCCTCCTGTTCGGCCGCCTGAGGCGGCTTCAGGATTTATTGGCTAGCTTACGTTCAGCAGTTCCACGATGACGGCAGTCTGTCAATTCGCCGCGCCGGCTAATAGCACCCCTGTCAACACCTGAGGTGATAAATGTCATGCGGGCGATTACCAGTCAAATTTGCAGCATCTTGCATCAAGTCGGCCCTAGCGCAGTCTCCCCGCGTTCTTGTCGCAACAAGCCGAGGGCTCAACTCCGCGGGGCGGCGTTTTGACCAGCGCCGGGGAGCGGCATACACTGCGGCGCGTGGCTCTTGGCCTTGCTCGGTGGAGAACCGTCGCACTCGCCGCCTTGCTCGCGGTGATCGGCGCTTGCCTTAGGGCCGGCGCGGAGCAGATCGTTACGCTCAGCGGACATGAGTTCAGCCAGGCCTCTCCGGCAGCACCGTTTCGTGATGCGTTTCAAAACGCGCGCCGGCGCGCCAGCGTGACAACGCCGGCTTGGGCCAGTGCCAACGATGACATGCCCGCCTGGGGCCCGGCACTGATCTTTCCGCTGCTGGGCTCGGTGGTGCCGGCCGGCACCATCGAGGCGCTGGCGGCGGAGTTGGACAGAGACAGCCCGGCGCCTCAACTTGTGTTCCGAACGCTCGGGCTGTACGCGGCCAAGAGCCGTCTGCCATTCGAGCAAACACCGCTGCTGCTGGCAGCGGTACGGCGCAATCTGAAGGCAATCGATCAAGCCGCGCGCAACCTCGAAGCATTTGCCGATACACGCGAACTCGAGGAGTGGGGCCCGGTGGGCCTGGGCGCATGGGCGGCGTACCTCAACCTGCTGTTCCGCGACTACTGGGACCTGGGCGCTCCCGGCGCGGAGCCGTGGAACGCGAGGGGGCTGGCCATTGTCGGCGACTTACTCCAACGCGCTCGCTTGCCGGGGGGTGCGGGCTTTCGCTTCGAGCTGCGCCAGGAGACGCTCAGCCTATGGCCCAACGCTCTGATGCTTTATGCCTTGATGAAGGCGTACGAGAACGAGGAGTCGGTGCAGTACGAAACCGCAGCCATCGACGCGGTTGGGGCGATCGAGGCGCTGCGTGATCGCGACGGCGGCTATTTCTCGACCCCGGAGCGCGGCGACAAGAATCCGCGGGCAAACGCCTACCTCGCCGGCGGCTTGCTGCTCCTGGCCAAGAACACGGGCGACTCGAGCTATCGCGAGCGGGCGGCCGATATCATGCGTTGGCTCACCACCGCCGGCGCCGCCGCCGGCGCGCGTGACGCCGGTCTCGAAGCCCACGTCGGCTACTTGATTCTGCTGCTCGATAGCCTAGCTGCGCCGCGGGTTGAGAACCTCCTGGGCTGGCGCCCGATGCGTGGCCCGGCAGCGGCGGCAGCACTGCCGCTGGCCGAGCTGCGCCCGGCAGAGCTGCGTCATCGGCCGATGTTCGATGGTGTACTCGACACGCTGGTGCATCGGCTGCCGCGCCAGCGCGGCGATTTCGCTTACGACTACGCCGACTCGCCGGGTTACGCCGCCGAGATCTTGCTGGCGGCGCAGCAAACGGAAGCGGCCAAGGAAATCCTCGAGCGCCAGCAGCAGCTCCTGTCATGGCCGCGCCCGCACGACTTCGACGAGATCTCGTTCGGCGCCGGCGCGTTCTTCGCGGCCCTCGACTACCCGGAGGCTTGGCCGCGCGAGCGAGCACGCGCGGCCCTAGCGCGCTCGACCATGTTGGCAGGCGTGGCGGCGACCGTGGATCGCTATTATATGGACTGGCTCGATTGGCTCACCGGCGGCGGTGGTTACGGTTACGGTCCGACCGTCCTCGGCGCTCAGCTGGCGCTTACGCAGCTGCGCTTTGCGCAAACCTACCCGGATTGGCGCCTGCTCTTGCTCGTGCACCCGCTGGGCATCGGCCGGCGCTTGATAGACAACGCCGGCACGCTGGCGTGGGATGGCACCCGGCAGGTGTACCGCGCACGCCCGGACAGCGACGAGGTTTGGCTACTGCCGAACGCAATGATGATGCTCGCCAACCTGCAAGCTCACCGGCTCACCGGCGACCCCGTGTACCTCGAGCGCGCGCAAGCCGTTGCCGGCGGAATCGAACCGCTATGGGAACCCAAACGCGGCGCTTACTTCGCCAGTTCGACCCAGACTGGGCCAGACGGCTATCTTTCCCTGTCGACTAACAGCTACGCCGCGCTCGCCTTGCACCGTTTGGGAGTGGCGACCGCTGCCGCTAGCCACCGTGACCGCGCCCAGACGATTCTCGATTTCTTCCAGCGTGATCTCTACCGTGATGGCGTGGTCTACCATCACGTCTACCGCGGCCGGCGCAGCGCCGGCGACATTTGGTGTCCGGGCTGCAACTGGCGCGTGCTCAGCGTCGCGCGCGAGATCGCCGCCGCGCCACAATGAGGCGATCTCGCCGCTGACGGCCGTCGTTGTGGAGTGCGGCGACTTGCCGTCGCTCTTGTTGGCGTCTTCTGGCTGTGGCGTCTTACGCGGTAGCGCAGCGCTCAGGCGAAGTCGCGATTACCCCGCGAAAATGCTGAGTGAGGTCTGAGGACTGGCGTCGCTGCAGCGGTTATGGCATGCTGGCGCCGTGGTGGAGGTGGGAAGATTCGGCAGCGGTGGAGCGCGGCGAGTAGAGTACCGCGGCCGCGTCCTAAA